>CAYZQZ010000138.1:0-9103 GCA_964480235.1 uncultured Reyranella sp.
CGGGAAGTGGATCTCCTTCAGCATCTCGAGCTTGTTGCCCTGGCCGAAGGCGAGCGACGTGGTCGCCCATTCGCCGACGCCATCCATGCAGAGGACGGCAGCCTCTTCATACGGCGACGGATAGAAGGCCGACGCGGCATGGCTCTGATGATGCTCGCCGAACAGCAGGCGCTTCTGCCAATCGAAGTCCGGCTGCCACTTCTTCATCTCGTCGCGCAGCAGCGTCTTCTGGAAGAGCTTCTCCTTCAGCCACAGCGGCATGGCCATGCGGAAGGAGTTGAAGCCGCGCGGAGCGTAGGCGAGGTACGTCTCGAGCAGCCGTTCGAACTTCAGGAACGGCTTGTCGTAGAAGGCGACATAGTCGACGTCCGCCATCTTGATGCTGGCGGTGTCGAGGCAGTACTGCACTGCCTTCTCCGGAAAGCCCGAATCGTGCTTCTTGCGGGTGAAGCGTTCTTCCTGCGCGGCCGCCAGCAGGTGGCCGTCAACGATCAGCGCCGCGGCGCTGTCGTGATAGAAGGCCGAGATGCCCAGCACGCGCATGGTCGAGGCCGCTCCCTAGAACAGCGTGTAGATGAACGGGGCGATCGCCGAACCCTTGGTCAGCACGATCAGACCGCCGAAGATCACCATCATGATCAGGATCGGCAGCAGCCAGAACTTCTTGCGTTCCTTCATGAAGGCCCAGAGTTCGACGAGAATGGAGCCCATGGCGCGTAGTCCTTTCGAAAATCAGAACTGGTTCTTCATGGATTGCGGCGGCGGCCCCGGCGGGGTGCGCTCGATCCAGTAGGTCTTGGCAGTGCGGTCGATCTTGAGCCGCAGGAAATCCTTGCCGAACGCCCGCATCACCAGGCCGATCGGCATGATGGTGACGAAGAACAGCAGTCCCAGAATCAGGGGGTTCATCACCTTGTAGAGAAGCAGCCCGAATTTCAGCCACAGCCGGTTCAGCGGGCCGAGCGCCCTGGGATAGACGTAGGCGACGATCAGGAAGGCGGCTGCGACCGGCAGCGTGTAGTGCCATGTCGTGTGGCCGTTCCACCACGACAGGGCCGCCAGAATCCCGAAGAATCCCGCGAAAACCTGGCCAAACCCTCGGTCGGAGCCCGCCTTGACGTGCTCCTCGCGGGAAAAGTCCTCATGAAGCTGACTGCTGGCCATCGACAATATGATCAGGAAACAGGGGGTTTCGGGGCCCTTAAGTCCATGATCGTAAAGGCCAAGTCAATCGGGGATAGCTTCCCAATCAGCCCTTTGACGAGGTCAGCGCCTGGGACAGCAGGGCTGTCAGGGTCAGGCGCCAGACGGCGATCGCCCGCTCGAGGCTGAGCCCGTCTCGGCGGCGCAGCACCGTCCATGTATCGAGGGAAAGGGCCGCCCCGATGGCATCGGCCAGCTCGTCACGGGCCGCCTCGCCGAGATTTGCGAATTCCGGCGCAAACACCTCGAAAGCGGCGTCCCGCAGCTGGCGGCGGGCGTCCAGGGAGCGCTCGATAAGGGCAGGATGGGTGGCAAACTGACCCGAGGCCACCTTCAGCGGCACGACCTTGTCGTAGATCGTCGCCAGGTCGCGCACGACCGTGTCGATGCGGGCTTCGAGGGGGCGGCTGGCGGACGGGGCCGCCGGAATGACCAGGTCGGCCCGGATGCTGTCGGCAACAGTTACGAAAAGTGACTGCACATCCTTGAAGTGCTGGAAAACCGAGCGGACCGAGACATCGGCCCGGCGGGCCACGCCGACCACGGTCGGGGCCTCGCTGGTTTCGGCAATCATGGCCTTGGCCGCCTCGATGATCTTGCGGCGCGTCTCGGCGGCGCGGCGATTGCGCCCGTCGCTTCGCACCATGTCGTCTGCCATCTGTGGCACGACGCTGTCGCGCGGCAGTACCGCTGCTTCGCTCATATCCGAATTCCTGACCGGTGTTGCGGCGAACAGGTGGTCAATATCCAGCCCGTCGCCTAGGAAGGGCGTGAGATAGAGACGGACTTGGGCAGGAACAAGGTAAACTCCGTCGCAGGACCATGAATACGAGCCATGCAAATACCCCCCGTGCCGTGCTGTGGGACTTCGGCGGGGTGATCCTCAGCAGCCCCTTCGAAGCCTTTCGGAAGTACGAGCGCGAAGCCGGACTTCCCGAAGATTTCATTCGCATGCTCAATGCGCGCAATCCCGACACCAATGCCTGGGCCAAAATGGAACGAAGCGAAGTGTCGCTGGAGGAGTTCGTCCGATTGTTCGAGGCGGAGGCGGCGGCGCTCGGGCACGGGGTCGATGGCTGGCGGGTGCTGCGTTCGCTGAGTGGCGACATTCGGCCGCAGATGGTCGAGGCACTGCGTCGATGCAAGGCGGCATTCCGGGTCGCCTGCATCACCAACAACATGAAGTCGGGCGAAGGTCCCGGCATGTCGCGCACGCCGGAAAAGGCCCGCGCCGTCGCCGAGATCATGACGCTTTTCGAGCATGTCGTTGAATCGAGCAAAGTTGGGTGGCGCAAGCCCGACCCTCGCATCTACCGCCATGCCTGCGACCTTCTCGGCGTGGCCCCCGAGCACTGCATCTATCTCGACGACCTCGGCATCAACCTGAAGCCCGCGCGCGCTCTCGGCATGCGCACCATCAAGGTCGGGGACCCCGACATCGCGATCGCCGAGCTCGAGCAGATGGTGGGCATCCCACTCAGGAGCGCGTCATGAGCTGGCAACCGGAGATCGACGAGCTGCGCCGCCGCGAGGAGATGGCGCGGCGCATGGGCGGCGCCGACAAGATCAAGCGCCAGCACGACGGCGGCAAACTGACGGTGCGCGAACGCATCGAGCGGCTGCTCGACAAGGACAGCTTCCACGAGATCGGCGCCATCGCCGGCAAGGCGCAGTACGACGAGGCCGGCCGCCTGACCGATTTCATGGCGTCGAACTTCGTGATGGGCCGCGGCCGCATCGACGGTCGCACCGTGGCGGTGGGCGGCGACGACTTTACGGTGCGCGGCGGCGCGGCAGACGCCTCGATCTGGGAAAAGCAGATGATGTCGGAGCAGATGGCGGGCGAGCTCGGCATTCCGATGGTGCGCCTGGTCGACGGCACCGGCGGCGGCGGATCGGTGAAGACCTACGAGATGACGGGCTTCACCTATGTACCGCGCAATCCCGGTTGGGAGTTCGTGGTCGACAACCTGGCCAGGGTGCCGGTCGTGTCGCTGGGCCTCGGCTCGGTGGCGGGCCTCGGCGCGGCGCGTCTGGCGACCTCGCACTATTCGCTGATGGTGAAGGGCATCTCGCAGATGTTCGTGGCCGGCCCGCCGGTGGTGGCGCGGCTCGGCGAAAAGGTCACCAAGGAAGAGCTGGGCGGCACCGACATTCATGGCCGCAACGGCGCGGTCGACGACGAGGTCGAGAGCGAAGACGAGGCCTTCGCCCGCACGCGGCGGTTCCTGTCGTACCTCCCCTCCTCGATCGACGGCTTGGCCGAGCGCCAGCCGGGCAACGACGATCCCAACCGCCGCGAACCCGCGCTGATGGACGCCATTCCGCGCGACCGCCGCAAGGTCTATCGCGTGCGTCCGATCGTCGAAGCCTGCGTCGACCGCGGCTCCTTCTTCGAGATCGGCAAGATGTGGGGCCGCTCGGTGGTGACCGGCCTTGCCCGCCTCGACGGCTGGCCGGTGGCCGTGATGGCGAGCGATCCCTTCTTCTACGGTGGTGGCTGGACCGCGGACACCAGTCACAAGGTCATCCGCTTCGTCGACTTCGCCGAGACCTTCCATCTGCCGGTGGTGCATTTCGTCGACATTCCGGGCTTTGTGATCGGCGTTGCCGGCGAGAAAGCCGCCACGATCCGGCACGGCGCACGGGCGCTGGCCGCCGTCTATCAAGCGAAGGCGCCGTGGTGCTCGATCCTGATGCGCAAGTCGTTCGGCGTGGCGGGCGCCGCACACCAGAACTGGCAGAAGTACAATTTCCGCTACGCCTGGCCGTCGGGCGACTGGGGCTCGCTGCCGCTCGAAGGCGGCATCGAGGCTGCCTACAAGGCCGAGCTGGCGGCGGCCGCCGATCCTGCCGCGCACCTCGCCGCGATCGAGGCCCGGCTGAACAAGGTACGTTCGCCGTTCCGCACGGCCGAGCAATTCGGGGTCGAGGAGATCATCGATCCGCGCGACACGCGCCGGCTGCTCTGCGAATTCGCCAATCTCGCCGCTCCGATGCGCAAACCTGGCCCCCGCAGCTTCGGCTTCCGTCCCTGAAGCCCCGGCCATGAAAAAGGTTGGCCGGCCGATCACCGCGAAATACCTGCAGAACGCCGCGACGTTCTATCTCGAACGCTATCCGACGACGGCCGAGGGCCTGCGCCGGGTCCTGCAGCGTCGGGTCCGGAAAGCCGAAATGCTCGACGCGCCGGTAATGGAGAATGTCGGCCGCGCCATCGCGGAGATCGTCGCCAGGTTCGTCGATGCCGGCGTGATCGACGACAAGGCCTTCGCCCAGACCAAGGCGCGCGCGCTGCACCGGCGCGGCACCTCGACCAAGCTCACCAAGCAGAAGCTGAAGATGGCGGGGATCGACGGCGACACGCTGGACAAGGCGATGGCCGCACTCGACCAGGAGCTCGACACCGATCCCCGTCAGCGCGAATGGAAAGCAGCCATCGCGCTGGCCCGTCGGCGGCGGATCGGGCCATTCCGGCTGCAGAAGGACCGCAAGGAAAAGCGCGACCGCGACCTCGCCGCCATGGCGCGCGGCGGCTTCGACTACGAGCTTGCCAGGAAAGTGATCGACGCGGCGAGCATCGACGCACTGGACGAGGCCTGAGGCTGCAGCCAAGCTTCGACGATGAGCTTCACGATCTGGCACAACCCGCGCTGCGGCAAATCCCGACAGACTCTCGAACTGCTCAGGAGCAAGGGAATAGATCCGGAGATCCGCGAGTATCTGAAGCAGCCGCCCTCCAAGGCCGAGGTCGAGAAGCTGATCGAGCTGGTCGGCGGCGACGTGAAGGACCTGATCCGCGATGGCGAGCCGGAGTTCAAGAAGCTCGGCAAGAAGAAGGCCGACCTCACCAGGGCGGACGTCGCCAAGGCGATCGCCGCGCATCCGATCCTGCTGCAACGCCCCGTCGTGGTCTCGGGCAAGCGCGCCGCCCTCGGGCGGCCCCCCGAAGCGGTGCTGTCGCTCCTCAAGTAGGAGCGCCGGCGGCTGACCATGGTCGGACGGCTTCGCCTCCGGTCGGGTTACGTCCTTCTCCTGTACGTCACCACGCATCTGCTCAACCACGCGCTGGGGCTGATCTCGCTGCGCGTCGTCGAGGCGGGCCGCATCTGGTTCGTCTTCATCTGGCAGGGCCTGCCCGGCCAGACCGTGCTGTACGGCGCGCTGCTTCTGCATTTCTCGCTGGCCCTCTGGGCGTTGTTCCGCCGCCGCGCCTTCCGGCTGTCCCCCCTGGGAATGGACGCAGCTGGTGCTGGGTGGCCTGATCGTGCCGCTCGGCACCGTGCACGTGATCGGCACGCGGGTGGCGCACGACTATTTCGGCGTGACCAGCGGTTACCCGTGGGTGCTGGGGTCTCTGGTGGCCGGCGGATGGTGGGGCGTGACACGCCAGTTCGCGCTGCCCTTCGTGGTCTGGATCCATGCCTGCATCGGCCTCCACTTCGCGTGGCGCCTGCGGCCCTGGTATCGCGACTGGCTGCCGCTGTTCTATGCGCTCGCCCTGCTGATTCCCGCCGCCGGAATCGGTGGCGCCGCGATCGCACTGCGCGATTTCGCCGAGCTCGCGCAGCAGCCGGGCTTCCTGCGCGAGCTGTTCGCCAAGCTGAACGCGCCCGACGATACCGGCGTCGCCCAGATCTACATGATCTCCGACATGCTGATGATCGGCGCCGGCATTCTCCTGCTGGCCTGCCTCGGCGCGCGGCCGCTGCGCGACGTCTGGGAACGCCGCGCCGGCGTGGTGCATCTCGATTACGGCAACAAGCGCATCGTCTCGCAGCCGACCGGGCTCAGCGTCCTCGAGATGAGTCGCATCGCGGGCATTCCGCACGCCTCGGTGTGCGGCGGGCGCGGCCGCTGCTCGACCTGCCGGGTGCGGATCGGCGGAGACGACATCAAACGCCTGCCGACTCCCTCTCCCGAGGAGGAGAAAGTCCTGTCCCGGGTCGGCGCTCCGTCCAACGTACGGCTGGCCTGCCAGCTCAGGCCGCCGCCCGGGCGCTACAGGATCACGCCCCTGTTGCCGGCGAGCGCCGGTCCGATCGAGGCCTATCGGCGCCAGCCTCAGGCGCATGGCGGCGAGCGCTACGTCGCCATCCTGTTCGCCGATCTGCGCGGCTTTACCTCGATCTCCGAAGGCAAGCTGCCCTATGACGTGGTGTTCCTGCTCAACCGCTATTTCCGCGCCACCGGCCAGGCGATCGAGACGGCCGGCGGACGGCTCGACAAGTTCATCGGCGATGGCGTGATGGCGATATTCGGCCTCGACAGCGATCCGGCGCTGGCCTGCCGGCAGGCCCTGGAAGCCGCGCGACTCATGAGCCTGGCACTCGACGACCTGAACGAGGCGCTCTCGGGCGACCTCGATCTTCCCCTGCGAATCGGCATCGGCCTGCACGCCGGCCCGACCATCGTGGGCGAGATGGGCTACGAGCGCGCCACGCAACTGACCGCCATCGGCGACGTCGTGAACACCGCGAGCCGCCTCGAATCCATGACCAAGGAGTTCGCCGTCGAGCTGGTCGTCTCGCAGGAATTGCTCGAACGCTCCGGTGTCACCGTGCCGGAGGCGCCTCACCACTATGTCGAAATCCGCGGCCGGCGCGAGCGGCTGGACGTACGCCCGGTAAAGCGGGCCAGCGAACTCACGCCATTGTCATCTTAAACCCATTGCCCGGATCGGCCGGGCGGCAACAATCGACCCAAAGAGGAGAAACCCATGCGCTCCATCCTGCTCGCGACAGTGACGGCCCTGGCTTTCGGCATCGGCGGTGCGGCTCTCGCCGCCGGCGGCGGCGGCGGGGGCGGCGCCAGCGTCGACACGCCGGCCGCCAAGCCGGCCGACGCCAACTACACACGCGCCAAGGCGCTGATCGAGGCCAAGGACTACAAGGGCGCGATGCCGCTCTTGCAGCAGGTGGTGGCCAAGGATCCCAAGAACGCCGATGCCTACAATCTGATGGGCTATGCGACGCGCAAGTCGGGCGACCCCAACGGCTCGCTCCAGTACTACAACCAAGCGATCAGCATCGATCCCAAGCACATCGGCGCGCACGAATATATCGGCGAGGCCTATCTGATGCTCGACCAGCTACCCCAGGCCGAGCAGCACCTCGCCAAGCTCGATTCGCTCTGCGTCTTCGGTTGCGCCGAATACCGCATGCTCAAGACGGCGATCGCCAACTACAAGGCGGGCAAGAAGCCGACGAACTGACGCCCCTCGGGCGTCGGCGGGCGCCGGGCGCTCGGCCAGGGAGGGACGGGCGCACGAACAATCCCTCGCAAGTTCCGGACATTTCCGCAGGAACAGTTGGCCCGCGAAATCGGCGGCGCGCGGCCTTTCCCGGCCGCGCGTCCTGCCGCTATGCTGGCCGTCTAAACGCCCGTTCAGCCGCCGCCCGGGAGGGCTCACCCGATGAGTACAGTCACCCCCATCCCTCTCGTTTTCGGCGACTACGCGCTCGAAGACCGTTATCGCCTCGACAAGGGACGCGTTTACCTGACCGGCATCCAGGCGCTGGTCCGCCTGCCGATGATGCAGCGACAGCGCGACCTCAAGGCGGGCCTCAATACCGGCGGCTTCATCTCGGGCTATCGCGGCTCGCCGCTCGGCATGTACGACAACGCGCTGTGGGGCGCGAAGCGGTACCTGAAAGAGAACAACATCCACTTCCAGCCCGGCCTCAACGAGGATCTCGCGGCAACCGCAGTCTGGGGCAGCCAGCAGACCAACCTCTTTCCCGGCGCCAAGGTCGATGGCGTTTTCTCGATCTGGTACGGCAAGGGTCCGGGCGTCGACCGCTCGATGGACGTGCTGAAACATGGCAACGCCGCCGGCACCTCGCAGTATGGCGGCGTGATCGCGCTGGCCGGCGACGACCACGGCTGCCAGTCCTCAACCCTGCCGCACCAGAGCGAACAGGTTTTCAGCGCCGCGATGATCCCGGTCGTGAATCCCGCGACCGTCCAGGAATATCTCGACTACGGCATCCTGGGCTTCGCGATGTCGCGCTACACCGGCTGCTGGATCGGCTTCAAGGCTATCTCGGAGACAGTGGAGTCGGGCGCCTCGGTATGGGTCGATCCGGAGCGCATCCAGATCGCCATGCCGACCGACTTCCAGTTGCCGCCGGGCGGTCTAGGCATCCGCAATCCCGATCCGCCGCTGGAAGCCGAGCGCCGGCTGCACGGACCGAAGATGGCCGCGGTGCAGGCCTTCGTGCGCGCCAATGGCTTCGATCGGATGGCGATCGACCCACCGAATGCCCGCATCGGCATCATGACCACCGGCAAGGCCTATCTCGATACGCGCCAGGCGCTGGAGGATCTCGGCATCGACGATGCGCGCGCCCGCGCGCTCGGTATCCGTCTCTACAAGGTCGGCGTCACCTGGCCGCTGGAAGTCGAAGGCGCGCGGCGCTTCGCCGAGGGCCTCCGGGAAGTGATCGTGATCGAGGAGAAGCGGTCCAACCTGGAAGACCAGCTCGTCCGCATCCTCTACAACGCACCGGCCGACCGCCGGCCGCTGGTGATTGGCAAGGCCGACGAGACCGGCCGCATCATCCTGCCGAGCGAAGGCGAACTGTCGCCGACCGGCGTCGCGATGGTGATCGCGGGCCGCCTGCAGAAGCACATGGGCGACTCGCCCGAACTCAAGCAGCGCATCGCGCGCCTCGAGGCCAAAGAGAAGCTCCTGAACGCGCCGCCGCCGAAAGTGGCGCGCACGCCGTTCTTCTGCTCGGGCTGCCCGCACAACACGTCGACGCGCGTTCCCGAGGGAAGCCGGGCGATGGCAGGCATCGGCTGCCACGGCATGGCGATTTGGATGCCGGAGCGGCGTACCTCGCTGATCAGCCACATGGGCGGCGAAGGCGTGGGCTGGGTCGGCCAGGCGCCGTTC
>CAYZQZ010000139.1:0-9084 GCA_964480235.1 uncultured Reyranella sp.
GGACCCGCTGCTGCTCTATTTCACCTCCGGCACCACGGCCAAGCCCAAGCTGGTACGCCACAGCCAGCGCTCCTATCCGGTCGGCGCACTGTCGACCATGTACTGGCTCGGGCTCAAGCCCGGCGACGTGCACGTGAACATCTCCTCGCCGGGCTGGGCCAAGCACGCCTGGAGCACCTTCTTCGCGCCGTGGAACGCCGGCGCCACGGTGCTGATGGTCAACCAGGCGCCGTTCAACGCCAAGGGCCTGCTGGGCGTGCTCGAGCGCTGCAAGGTCACGACCTTCTGCGCCCCGCCCACCGTGTGGCGCCTGCTGATCCAGGAGGATCTCGGCGCCTACGAGCTCAGCCTGCGCGAGGTTTGCGGCGCCGGCGAACCGCTCAACCCCGAGGTCATCGACCGCGTCGAGAAGGCGTGGGGCCTCACCATCCGCGACGGATACGGCCAGACCGAGACCACGGCGCAGATCGCGAATTCGCCCGGCCAGAAGGTCAAGGCGGGCGCGATGGGCCGGCCGATGCCGGGCTACAGGATCGTGGTACTCGATCCCGATGGCATGCCGGCCAAGGAGGGAGAGATCTGCCTCGACCTCAACGACGGCAATCGTCCCGCCGGCCTGATGCAGGGCTACGCCGACGAGACCGGCAAGCTTTCCGGCGCCAACGACCTGGTCTACCGCACCGGCGACGTGGCGAGTCTCGACGACGACGGCTACCTGACCTTCGTCGGCCGCGCCGACGATGTTTTCAAGTCGTCCGACTACCGGATCAGCCCGTTCGAGCTCGAGAGCGTGCTGATCGAGCACGAGGCCGTGGCCGAGGCCGCGATCGTGCCGACGCCCGACGACATACGCCTCTCGGTACCGAAGGCCTGGATCCTGCTGACCGCCGCCAATCCGCCGAGCAAGGAGACCGCGGCGTCGATCCTGAAGTACTGCAACACGCGGCTGGCGCCGTTCAAGCGCATCCGCCGCCTCGAATTCGTGAAGGAACTGCCCAAGACGATCTCGGGCAAGATCCGCCGCAACCAGCTGCGCAAGGTCGAGTATGACGGCGCCTCGCCGGAGGTGACGCGCGGCGTGGAGTTCCACGAGAAGGACGTGCTGGGCTGAGGATCGAGACTCAAGCCGCCGAATCTCGGTCGAATCTCACTGGAATCTCGCTGTGGTGAGACGGGTTTAACGCAGGCCTGCTTGCATTTTGGCCGACGAATCTCGCTTCGGGGGACCTCCCCCGTCCCGGCTGCGTTTGAATAAAGCGCCATAATAGGGCGCGGCAACGGCCGCTCCTATGGTGAGCGGCATGCCGTTCAACTTCCCATCCCTGCCACCGCTTCCGCCGCCACCTCAACCGATGCCGGAACTCGTGTCGGCGACGAAACTCATGTCGGCGGCGCTGCCCGAACGCAAAGTCATCCTCGATCCGATCCTGGCCCAGAAGAGCCTGATGATGCTCTACGGGCCGCGCGGCCTCGGAAAGACCCACCTCGCGCTCGGCATCGCCTGGGCCGTCGCCTCCGGCGATAGCTTCCTGAAATGGACGGCGAGCCGGCCGCACCGCGTCGTCTATGTCGATGGCGAAATGGCGGCGGTCGACCTGCAGGCCCGACTGCGCCAGTTCGGCTCGGCACCGCCCAGCCTCGACTTCCTGATCGCCGATCTCAATACCAAGAGCGGCATGGCCGATCTCGCGACCGCCGCCGGCCAAGCCGCGCTGCTGCGTGCCTGGGGCCACCGGCCCGAACTCGTGGTGCTCGACAATCTCTCCAGTCTGATGGGCGTGCGCCGCAACAACCCCGACCGCTGGGGCGAAGTGCAACACTGGCTGATGATGCTGCGCCGTCACGGCATCGCCGTGCTGATGCTGCATCACGCCAACAAGGACGGCGAGCAGCGCGGCACCAGCCAGCGCGAGGACGCGCTCGACGTTGTCCTCTCCATGCAGCGTCCGGCCGACTACAGGCCGCAGGAGGGCGCGCGATTCGAACTGCACTTCGAGAAAGCCCGCGGCCTGCACGGCAACGTGGTCGAGCCGATCGAAGCCTGGGTCGAAGCCGACATCGCCGGCGTGCCGCGCTGGAAGTGGCGGCCACTCGAACAAAGCGAATTCGATCGGGCGGTGCAGTGCCTGCGGCAGGGAATGCCGCCTCTCGGCGTCATGCGTGAGCTTGGCCTCTCTCGCGCACGCATCTATCGGATGCGGGAAAAGGCGATCGCCATGGGCCTGCTCGACGCTCCCGCGTCTCCCTGAACACCGGAGGATTCCCATGACCATCGACTGGCATTTCATCGCGGCCCTGGAAGGCGCCGGCGTCCTGACCGGCTACGTGCCGGTCGCGGAAACCAGCAACAGCGGCGTGACCATCGCGAGCGGCGTCGATCTCGGCCAGACCGGCCCGCGTCAGATCGACTTCTGGCCGATCGACGACGCGCTGAAGATGCGGCTGCGCCTCTATTGCGGCCTGAAGCACCAGGACGCCGTCGATTTCCTGCGCGTGCACCCTCTCACAATCAGTCGGAGCGAATGCGAGGAGATCGACGCGGCGGTGCAGGCCGAACAGGCCAGCCGGATCGCGGACGCCTACGAGGCAGCCTCGGGCGTGAAGTTCGCCCGCCTTCCCGACCGCGCCCAGACGGTGATCGTCTCGCTCGCCTTCCAGTACGGCAGCGACCTCGCCCACCGCTGCCCGCGCTTCTGGCGCACCGCGATCGCGCAGGACTGGCCGGCGATGGTGCGGGAGCTGGAGAATTTCGGCGACGCCTACGCTCCACGACGCCTGAAGGAGGCGAACTACCTGATGCCCCTTGTCGGCAATCGACCTCGATCCGCCGCCATGGCAGGCTGAGGGCCCTCGCAAACGCCCCGGGAAACCACCATGAACATCTCGATTCGGCCGATCGCCTGCTTGCTGGCCGTGCTCGCGCTGCCGACTGCCGTTCCCGCACAGCAGCCGCCGGCCGCCGACGTCGCCTACTGCCAGGCCATGGCGGACCTCTACCAGCGCTACGTCATCGGCTCGAGCGGCACCGGCTCCTTCGGGACGCCCGACCTCACGACAAAGGAGGCGATGGTCACCTGCGGGTCCACGCCCGCGAGTTCGATCCCGATCCTCGAGCAGGCGCTGAAGGACAACAAGATCAGCCTGCCGCCACGCTGACCTTCTTCCGTCGCACACGACGTCCGTCTGGCGATGGGAGTCGCAGCTCCGTAAGCCTCACGTCAGCGGGGCGACGCATTTCCGCCGCGGTGACGCGCTGAAGTGCCGTCTCCCTGTAACGGAGAACCGCAATGTGTTTGTCGATCCGTCTCGCTGTCGCTGCCCTTGTCCTCGCCCTGCCGGCCATGGCTTCGGCACAATCTGCCGATGCCGGCTACTGCCAGGCGCTCGCCTCGAAGTACCAGCGCTATGTCGTCGGCAATAGCGGCACGGGCAAGATGGCGACCCCCAATGTCTCGGTTGAAACCGCCGCCAGCAGATGCAAATCCGATGCGGCAGGCTCGATCCCGGTTCTCGAGAAAGCGCTGACCGACGCCCGTGTCGACCTGCCGCCACGCTCGTGACGTTCTGGGCCTGAGAGTCAGACCCTGACGCCCTAGCCGCCGACCGCGCGACGCTTCCGGCGGCACGGTGCCGGTTCCATCTCGCCGGCCAAACTCTGCAGCGCCTGCAGCAGCAGGCGTTCGGCGGCGCGCAGCAGCTTCAGCCGCTCATCGGCGGAGTCCGACAGGATGGCGGCGCGCTCGAGGCTCAGCGCCTCTTCAAGGCATTGGTCGGCGGTTTTCACACCGCCAAACTACAGACGGCAGCGGACCAAAGCGCCGTCTCAGTTGTTGCGGTTGCAACGTTGGTTGTCGCACTGTCGCAATTGTAGCGGCCGCATCGATCGTGTCGGAAGCGGCCGCCGCGCAGATCAATGCCGATGCTGGTGCGGCGTGCCTGTATTGGTGCCCGTGTTGGTGCCCGTGTTGGTGCCCGTGTCGGCGCCAGGGTTCGTGCCGGTGCTCGCATAGCCGCGCAGCTCGGCATAGCGGCGGACCTGTTCGGGCTGGAGCGCCTGCAGGGTCGCGAGGTGATATTTCAGATGCGCCGCCCGGAGCTGGCCCTGCGTCGCACCGATCTCGGCCGATGCGGCGATAACGGTGTCGCCAGTCGCGCGACGATCGGCGAACAGGGCGTCGAGCGCCGCCTCCTGCGCGATCAACCGCTCGCCGAGCGGCATCGCCTCGGCCTTCATGGCGTCGAACAGGCGGGTCATCTCCGCCTTCTGCTCGGCGCTGAGCCCGAGCCGGTCCGCCAGCTCGAGTACGTGGGCCGGGCCCGGATAGCCGTTCAGTTCCGCCGGCAGGGCGAAGCCCATGCCGCGGCCGGCCCTGAGATCGGCGACCTGCTGCGCCGACAGCGCCTTGATCGGTCGCGTCTCAAGACCGGCATAGGGCTGCGGCGTCTGGGCCAAGGCGAGCGGCGGGACCAGGGCGATGGCGGCAACGGCGGCGACGAGGATTGTGCGCATCCTTGAAATATACACCGTCACGCGCGCCGGTCGCCCTCGAGCTCGCGCGGCCGGATCCAGAGAAACGCCACCAGCGCCAGTACCATCAGCGCCGCCACGGTGGCCCAGGCGAGCCCCCAGGCACGCGGCGACATGCCACCCGACAGGTCGAGCACCCAGCCGACGGCGAGCGGCCCGACAAATCCGCCGCCATAGCCCAGCATCGAATGCACCGCGAGGGTCGCGCCGCGCCGCGCCGGATCGGCCGCCCCCGCGGCGCCCGCGGTCAGCGACGAGGAGTCGAGCCAGATCACCATGCCGTAGAACACGATCAGCCCGACCGCGATCCAGTAGCCCATCGAGCCCAGGAACCCGATCGAGCCGCCGATCGCGATCGACAACACCATCGCGGTCGCGACCAGGCGGCGACGTCCGTAGCGGATCGACGCCTCGTTGCCGAGCACGCTGACCGCTGTGCCGAGCAGGCCGAGCACGGTGACCACCAGGGCCGGCGAGAAGAGATTGCCGCTCGCGCCGGTCGATGCCGCGACCCAGACCAGGAACGCCACGCCCCAGCCGCGCAGGGCATTCATCTCGAGCGTATGCACGCAGTAAGCCAGCGAGTAGGCGAAAGCCGAGCGGTTGCGCAGCACTGGCCGGAAGTCGAACAGCGCGGCGAGCCCCTGTGGTGCCGCCCCCGGCTTGGGCGCCGGCGGCAGCCGCGCCGGCACGAACAGCGCTACCGTAATCCAGGCGATCGCTGCCGTGACTCCGGCGCTGGCGAAGGCCAGACGCCAGCCGAACTCGTGCGCCAGGATTTCCCCCAGCAGGTAGGACGCCGCGCCCGAGACGCCGATGCTCGCGGCATGGCCGGTGACGGCGCGCGACATCATCTTCGCGTCGACCTGGTCGGCGAGCAGCTTCAGCCCGGTCATGTAGGTGCCGGCCCAACCGAGGCCCGCCAGGCCGCGCAAGGCCATCGCCGACCAGAATCCGTCGGCGAACAGGCCGAAGGCGAAGTGCGCCGCGGTCGTGGCGCCGACGCCGAACAGGTAGACGCGCTTGGCGTCGATGCGGTCGGTGAGAGTCACCAGCACGGGCACCGAGATCATGTAGGTCGCGTAGAACGACGAGGTGATCCAGCCCGCCTCGCTGTTGTTGAGCGACCACAGTTTCATCATGTCCGGCAGAAGCACCGGCCAGTAGCCGGCGCCGAGCTGCACGAACACCTGCGCACCGCAGACGATGGCGACGAGTCGACCGGCGCGAATCGGCATCAGGGATCGCGCGCCGCCGGGGTCGCGTCACCGAGGCGGGCCCGTTCGCGGGTGCCCTCGTACCAGCGCGACATCAGCTCGATCGCGATCCAGGTCAGGATCGACGAGCCGAGCAGCGCGTAGATCGCGCGATGCCAGCCGATCTGGTCGACGATCAACGCGAACAGGGCCGGCGAGAAGGCGTTGACGAACAGGATGGGCGTGGCGATCAGGCCGAGGACGGCGCCGTAGCCTTTGGTGCCGAACAGCGCCAGCGGCAGCGCGCCGCGCACGATCGTGATCACGCCCTGGGAGGCCCCGAGCAGCACGGTGAACACGATGAGCTGCACGAGGCTGCCCTGCGCCAGCATAAGAAGGATCAACGCCGCCGGCAGCACGCCGATGGCGATGCGCGCCACGGTCATCGCCTTGAGGTTCTTGCCGAAGAAGATCTCGACCAGCCGACCGGCGAACTGGCCGTGTCCCTTCAGCGAGGCCACCCACACTGCCGCCGCGGCCGCCAGCCCGGCCGACTCCAGCAGCGGCACGAGCTGCAGCGAAACGACGCCGAACACGAAGCCGTTGAGCGACATGATGAGGGCGAACAGCACGATGCCGACGGTGCGCAGGCGGCCTTCGAGCACCGGGCCGTCCGGCGACGCCGCAGCCGCAGCCGCAGCCGGCGTCTCGGCGGGGACCGCCGGCTCGCGGCGCGACAGGCCGATCCAGTTGAGCGGCAGGCAGATCACGAGGTTGATCGCCGCGAAGATCACGAGGGCCTCGCGCCAGCCAAAAGCGGCATTGAGGTAGTGGCCGATCACCCAGAAGATCGTCGAGGCATAGGCGCCGTAAAGCGTGAGATAGGAAATCGCCCGGCGGCCGCGCGAGGGCACGACCTGCACCAGCGCCGCGAAGGCCGCATCGTAGAGCGCGCAGCGCATGCCGACCCCGATCACCGCCCAGGCCGCGAAATAGGCCGTCTGGTCGCGCACCTGGGACAACCCGAACAGGCCGACGGAGATGATGACCGTGCCGATCGACATCACCCAGCGCGCCCCGATGCGATCGATCAACTGACCGACCCAGGCCGACAGGAACCCCATGATCAGCAGCGCGATCGAGAAGCCGAGGAACACCGTGCTCACGGCCCAGCCGGTCTCGGCGACGATCGGTTTGGCCAGCACGCCGAGGCAGTAGTAGCTCGTCCCCCACGCCGTGATCTGGGTCAGGCCGAGCGCGTTGACCGAGAGGACGAACGGATCGCGCCACAGCCGGCGCGATCCGCTTTGTTCAATACCGGGCATTTTTCTCCATTCGGCCGCAAAGCCGCACGAACAAGCTTATCACCCGCAGCCGCAGCCCTTCTTGCCTTCTTCCTTGGCCTTCACGTCGGCGACGCAGCAGCCCGCCGGCTCGGCCTTCGCGGCGACCGGCGCCCCTGTCGGTGCCAGTGCCGGACCGCCGCAGCAACCGGCTGCCTGCTCGCTGGCCGTGGTGAAGTCCCCGGTCGCGGTGATGGCACCGCTCGTCGTCGGTCCCGAGCACACGCCGGTTTCCGGCAGCACCAGTTCGACACGCTCGGCGGCTTCCCTGTCTCCCGCAATGTCGGCCACGATCGAGCGTACCTGCTCATAGCCGGTCAGCATCAGGAAGGTCGGCGCGCGGCCATAGCTCTTCATGCCGGCCATATAGAAGCCGGGCTCGGGATGGCTGAGTTCGCGTGCGCCGTGCGGACGCACCGTGCCGCAGCTGTGCAGGTTGGGGTCGATCAGCGGCGCCAGCGCCGGCGGCGCCTCGACCGCGGGATCGACCGCGATCCGCACCTCGCGCAAGAAGGAGAAGTCGGGCCGGAAGCCCGTCGACACCACCAGTTCGTCGACGCCGACGGCGCGGCAGCAGCTCGACGCTCCCGTGGCGACCCGCAGGCGGCCGTCTTCGAGGCCGATGTGGCCGACCCTGAAGCCGGTCTCGACCCGGATCTTGCCGCTCGCCACCAGGGCGGCGAAGGCCTGGCCCAGCGCACCGCGCGCGGCGAGCTTGTCGTTGGCGCCGCCGCCGAAGGCCTTCTCGGGCGCCGTGCCGCGCAGCAGCCAGATCACGACTGTATCGGGCGCCTCGTCCTTGAGCCGCGCTAGATCGATCAGGGTGCCGACCGCCGAATGGCCGGCGCCCAGCACGCCCACGATCTTGCCGGCATAGCGCTTGCGCGCGCGTCCCAACACGTCGGGCATGCCGTAGGCGATGTGGCCGGCGTGCACATCCTCGCCCAGTGCCGGCAGGCCGTCATTGCCGGCCGGATTGGGCGAGAACCAGGTGCCGGTGGCATCGATCACCGCGTCGGCCTTGAGCTGCTCCGGGCCCTTCCCGTTCTGGTAGCGCACGGTGAAGGGCTCGAAGGCGCGGCCGTTGCTCTTCATCTTATCGAAGCCGCAGCGCGCCACCGCCGTTACGCGCGCGTTGAGCTTGATGCGGTCCTTGAGCCGGGTCCGCATCGACAGCGGTTCGAGATACTGCGCCACGAGCTCACCGCCGGTCGGATAGTCGCCGGCCACCGGGGCGTTCCACCCGACTTCCTTCAGTAACCGCTCCGCCGCCTTGTCGATGTTGTATTCCCACGGCGAAAACATGCGCACGTGACTCCATTGGCGCACGGCATGCGCGGCCTCCGGTCCGGCTTCCAGCACGACGGGCGCCATGCCGCGCTCCAGCACGTGCGCGGCGGCGGCGAGACCCACCGGTCCGGCGCCCAGGATGGCGACCGTCTTCTGCTTTCCCTGCGACGGGCTCATCGTGTCGGGCATCGTCTTCTCCTCTTCTCCTATAATTCCAGAATCATCGAAATATTCGAGCAAATTTTTTTAGGCGACCTTCGGAAGTTTGATAATGCCCGCAGGCGAACAGGACCCCTCGGCGCAGCATTCCTCGACCATGTATTCGAGCAGGCCGCGCATGATCTCGTAGTTGGCGTGGCAGATCAGGGTCGTGCCTTCGCGCGTCTGGGTGACGAGGCCGACGCCGATCAGCGTCTTGAGGTGATGCGAGAGCGTGGAGGCCGCGACGTCGAGCCGTTCCTGCAGGCGGCCGACCGGCGAGCCTTCCTGACCGGCACGCACCAGGGTGCGGTAGATCTTCAGGCGGGTCGGGTTGCCCAGCGCTTCGAGGCGCGCAGCGGCATCTTCGAGCTTCATGCGAGGCAATGTAATTCTCCCCGGCGCAGAGTCAATTATATTTCTATAATATTAGAAATAAGGATCGCCTATTCGGCCGGGCGTGACATCGGCACGCCGGCATGGCTCGGCAGCAGGAACGTGATCGCCCAGCAGGCGATCAGCATCGCGG
>CAYZQZ010000140.1:0-9015 GCA_964480235.1 uncultured Reyranella sp.
GAGTGGCACTGCAGGTTGAAGCGCAGCCAGTTGCGCTCCTTCTCGGTCATCTTGTTCCAGATGTCCGAGCCATAGATCGGAATCGACTCGTCGGCCATGCCCATCGGGTTGTCGGGGTCGAGTTCCTGCGACCAGTCGATGCGGGTCGAGGTATCCCACTGCTGCTGCTTGCCCTTCTCGTAGAGGTTCAGCAGGTCGGACGAACCCTCGTCGTATTCCCAGTTGAATTGAATCTCCGTGGCGCCATCGAACTTCCAGTTCGTCACTTCAACAGGCAACTCGTAGATTTTCTTCGTCGTCATGGGCTATTGCCTCCCGGCGCGTAACCTTGTTCCATGCGGTGGAGCGCCAAAGATGACGCTCCGTTCATTTTTCTCGGCGGAAGCTATCATGTTTTGATAGGGGAGTCCCCGAGGAAAACGCACGCTAAGTGAACGTAGGTTTATCAATGGCTTATCATCAGCTTCGAGTCGCCAAGATTGTTCAGGAAACGCCGGACGCACGCTCCTTCGTGCTCGAAGTGCCGGCCGACATCGCCGACAAGTTCTCCTATCGCGCCGGCCAGTTCCTGACCTTCCAGGTGCCGCACGAACAGGGCGCGTTCAATCGCTGCTACTCGCTGTCGAGCGCACCGGAAACCGACGGCAGGCATCTCAAGGTCACGGTCAAGCGGGTGGCGGGCGGCAAGGGCTCGAACTGGTTCAACGACAAGCTCCAGGAAGGCGGCTCGCTTCACGTGCTGCCGCCGGCCGGCCGCTTCGTGCTGAAGGAAAGCACCGCACCGCTGCTGCTGTTCGGCGGCGGCTCGGGTATCACGCCGATGATGTCGCTGATCAAGTCGGCGCTGAAGACCGGCAATCGCAAGATCCGCCTGTTCTATGCCAACCGCGACAAGGCCTCGATCATCTTCGACAACGAGCTGCTCGGCCTGATCGCCGGCAGCGGCGGCAGGCTGGAGGTGATCCACCATCTCGACGCCGAGCAGGGCCTGACCAGGGCCGACGAGATCGTGGCCTCCATGAAGGGCTTCGAGAATGCCGAGGCCTATCTCTGCGGCCCCGGCCCATTCATGACCCTGGTCGAACGCACGCTCTCCGAAGCCGGCATGCCGCGCGACAAGGTGCTGGTCGAACGATTCGAGGCCTCGGGCAACGACGCCGTGCCGGTCGAGCCGCAGGACGAAGGCGACGTGATCCCGAGCGAGATCACGATCCACTTCGAGAACAAGGTGCACAAAGTGCCCTATAAGAAGGGCCAGACCATACTCGAGGCGGCGCGCGCCGCCGGCCTCAATCCGCTGTCGTCTTGCGAGGAAGGCTTCTGCGCCTCGTGCGCGGCCAAGAAGATCAAGGGCAAGGTCGTTCTCGCCAAGAACGACATCTATACGGCCGACGATCTCGCCAACAACTGGATCCTGACCTGCCAGGGCCACTGCTTCGGGACCGAGGTCGAGATCACCTATGACGTCGTCTGACGGGACGACGGGACGTTGCCATCCGTAGCCCGCCGATCGTACGGGCTACGACCCTCACCGTCGTCGCGGGCATCGCCGACGCGGTGGGCTACATGACGATGGGCGGCGTGTTCGCCGCCAACATGACCGGCAACACCGTGCTGGCGGGCATCGCGCTCGCCCGCTTCGACTGGGGAGACGCCACCCGCCATCTCGCAACACTGGTCGCCTTCTTCGTCGGCGCGGTGCTGTCGCGCCTGCTGCTGCGTCTCGCCGGCTCGCCGCGGCCCGGCCTCGTCCTCGAGGCTGCGATCCTCGCCATCGTGGGCTTTCTGCCGGTCGGCCAGGAAGCATCGGTGCTGATCGTCGCCGTAGCGATGGGCATCCAGGCCTCGGCGATCACGCATTTCGCGCAAACGGCCGTCAGCACGGTGGTGGTCACCAGCACGCTTGCCCGCACCGCCGACGCGGCCCTCGACAGGCTCTGGCCAGGCGGTGGTGACCAGCTGCCGCCGGTCGCCAACGGCCGCCTGCTCGCACTCAGCTGGACGGGATATCTGGTCGGCGCAGTGCTGGGTGCGCTGCTGCTGAAGATCGTCGCCTGGCCGCTGCTGGTGCCGGCAGCCCTGCTGCTTCTGTTGTTGCTCTAGGCGTTCCGCCCGCAGCCGTCACATCGGCGGCGTGAGGCCGTCCTTGCCGTAGGTCACGCGCTGGGTCGTCCAGCCACCGTCGCCGCCTTTGGTGGCGGCGAAGATGATGACCTTGGTGCCGGCCTTTACGTCAGTCGCCGCGCCCGGAACCATGCGCACGATCGCGGTCTGCGGCGTGATCATCACTTTCTTCTCACCGTCCTTGTATTTCACCATCACGGTCTGGCCGTCGACACCGGCAACCGCGGTCTCGACGGTCGCGTTGGTCATCATGCTTTGCGGCTGCTGGTCCCAGGCGCGATGGCCCTCGCCGGTACCGCGCGCCGCCTCGGGAAAGAGATGAACCGCCACCGCTTTCAGCGTGCCGTCGGTCTGCGGCAGCGACGTGACGCCGATATAGGCGCCGGGCTTGATATCGGCGAGGCTCGCCTTCTCAAGCGCGGTGTAGACCGGCTTCTCACCGGTCACGGCGATTTTGAGATCGGCGCCGTCACGCGATTTAACCATCAGGGTCGAACCGTCGACGCTCTCGACGGTGCCACGGACCCGCATGGTTTCCTGGGCGAAGGCCGGAACGGCCACGGCAACGATCGTCGAAGCAATCAGCAAGCGGCGCAGCATGGCGAACCTCCGTGAAATGGAAGTCGCGACGCTAGCCCAGCCCCGCCTCAAGAGCAGATCAACAGGCAGTGATGCAGCTTCTCTGCAGTCAGGCTCCGGTCACGGTCCTTTTGCGCCGGGCAGGCCCTTGGCCAGATCCGCCACTTTTGCCTCGAACGCCGTGAAGCGCTGCGCAAGCCTGCCGAGTTCGGCGGTCTTTTCTGCATCGCTCAGGAAGGACAGCCGGATACCGTTGAATGCAGTCTCCTTGAGCATGTCGTAGGTCGGCCTGTAGCGGCTGGCGAAGAGCACGTACTCGGCCGACAGGTTGTTGCGCGAGACGCCCGAATCGTCGGTCGAGATCACGAACGGCACGCCGGCATGGCGGTAGAGCAAAATAGGGTGCGCCTCGCCCTTCACGCCGAGAATGAACTCGTTGCTGGTGAGGTTGATCTCGACAGCAACCTTCTTCTCGCGCATCAGGCGCAGCAGACTTGTAGCGTCGCGCTCGTGCGCGACATCGACGCCGTGGCCAATGCGCTGGGCACCGGCGATCTCGACCGCCTCGCGGATGTGATTTTGCAGGCCCTCCGGCGGCACCATGCCGAGCGCCAGCTCACCGGCATGCAGCGACAGCTTCACCGCGGGAAACTTCTGCTTCAGGAAGGCGAACATGCGCATGTGCAGGCTGTAGTCGCGCATCGACACCGGACGATTCTCCGGCCCGACGATGTTGACCCCGACGACCTTGCCTCCGGCACTGGCGGCAACGAACGACGAATAGAGTCCCGAGAACACGCGTGCCCGCGGATCGTTGCGCACCACGAAGGTCTGGAAGCGGACCTTGAAGTCCCCGTCGTCGAGGCCTTCGGACATCCTGTCGAGCGCCGCCACGTAGTCCTTGACTGCCTTCGCCGTCCCCTCGTCGGCTGCGAGGAAGTCATAGAACGGCGTGAGCGCCGCCTGGATGTCGGCGTCGCTCGCATTCGGCGCCAGGGCCTCGATCGGCCCGGCCAGCGCCTCGTTCTGTCCGCGCGGCGGCTGGCCAAGCATGGTCTCGATGTACTGGACGTTCTCGGCGATGGCGCGCGCCTTGAGCTGGCGCAGGCCGACATCGGGGTGCGCGCTCGAGATTCCACCGATGTAGAAGAATGTGTCGAAGAAGTGCTGGTCGGGCGGCGTCTGCTGGTGGGAGTGGTTGTAGAAATCCTTGTCCGACCAGATCGACAGCAGTTCGCGATAAAAGCCGTTGTTGTCGGCGCTCAGGATGACGTCGGCGTCGAGGCAATCGGCGCGCTCCTCGGGCGTGAGCTTGTCGGGCTCGCTCCAGATGGTGAACTTGAACGCCTTCTCCCGGGCCGGGTTGTCGGCCTGCCAGACACAGGCCTTTCTTTCCTTAACCCAGTCGAGAAAAGTCTCGGCGTAGATCGAACCCGAATAGTGATGATGCAGGTCGCCGCCCTTGGGCATCATCGTCATCATCAGCGTTAGGCCGGCAAGGTTGGGGGCGGGACCCGCGATCAAGGTGGTGTAGTACTGCCGGGTCGCCTGCAGATTGGCCTGCACGACCTGGGGCTGGAGGGGCGGCTGAAGCTGGGCCTGTACGGGGCGTCCCGACGCATCCTGGGCCTGGGGTGGCGCGCCTGGCGGGAACGCAGCCAGACCGAGGCAAAAGGCAACCACCAGGAACGCCCGCTTCATCTCTCCCCCTTCTCTCCATAGCCCCCGTCGAGGCTCGCGATGGCCGGTTATTCGGCAGCGACCGCCTTGTCGACGAACATCTTCCTGTCGAAGTCCTCGGCCACCTTGCCGTCGTTGGCGAGCTGTTCGGCGACATTGAGATCGGCGTACTCCATCACGCCCATCTCGGCGAAGGCCTTGCGCACCCGCGGGCCCCACAGGCCGATATCCTTGATGGTCGGCACGACGCGGCTGAACAGCCGGCCCCGGAACGAGTTCATCTGTTTGGAATTGTAGTGGATCTCATCGAGCGTCTTGGCCGGCAGGCCGAGCCGCTCCCACACCTCGGACTGGTTGAAGCGGTCGCGCATCCAGTACAGCGCCTCGACCGCGAATTCCTCGCGCTCGTCGCGCTCGGCGTCGGAGAGATGCGGGTAGTACTCGCGAAGCGCCAGACGACCGAACGAGACATGCCGCGCCTCGTCCTGCATGACGTAGGCATTGACCGCACCGGCCAGCGTGTTGCCCGCCTTGTCGCGGATCGACTGGAAGGCTGCCAGTGCAAGACCTTCGATCAAGACCTGCATGCCAAGATAGGTCATGTCCCAGCGCCGGTCGGTCAGCGTCTGCTCGAGCAGCGTCTGCAGTGCCTTGTTGATCGGATAGGCGACCTGGAACTTCTCGTGCAGCAGGCGCTTGTAGGCCTCGACGTGGCGCGCCTCGTCCATCACCTGGGTAGCGGCGTAGAACTTGGCGTTCATGTCCGGCACGGTGCCGACGATCTTGGCGGTCGCGATCAGCGCGCCCTGCTCTCCGTGCATGAACTGGCTGATCGAGTTGGCCTGCAGCTCGCGGCGCAGCCAGGACTTCTCCTTGTCCGTCATCTTGTTCCAGATGTCGGTGCCGTAGATCGAGATCGCCTCGTCCTTGAGCTCCATCGGATTGTCGGGATTGAGCTCGAGCGACCAGTCGAGCCGCGTGCTGGCGTCCCACTGCTGCTTCTTGCCCTTCTCATAGAGCTCGAGCAGATCCGACGAGCCGTCGTCATACTCCCAGTTGAAATGCAGTTCGGTGGCGCCGTCGAACTTCCAGTCGGTGATCTCGACCGGCAGCGAATAGATGCGTTTCGTCGACATTGGGGTCCCTCCGGGACGAGTTCCTTTTGCAACAAGGATGAACCGGCATCTCCGAAGTGGCAAGCCGCCCACCAAGTGGCACAATGGCTTGCAAAGAAGATCGACAAGTTCCCCGGGAGAACGCCATGCAACGAACCCTCGCGGTCATCGCCCTTGCCGCGTTGGCCATGCCGATGTCGTCCGCCCGGGCACAGGCCGACGGCTGCTCCGACGTCACGGCGGCCAAGGTCGGGATTGCCGGATTGGTTCTCACGGGCAGCAGGATCCAGGAGCCCGCAAACGGCCTTCCGAAGCACTGCATCCTGAGCGGCAAGATCAACGAGCGGACCGGAAGCGACGGCAAGACCTACGCGATCCAGTTCGAAATCCGATTGCCGACCGAGTGGAACGGCCGCTTCCTGCACCAGGTGAACGGCGGCAACGACGGCGTCGTGGTGCCGGCGCTGGGTGAACGCGCCGACGGCCTCTCCTCCGGCGGCAAGGTGGCGCTGGCGCGCGGCTTCGCCGTGCTCAGCTCCGATTCGGGCCATTCGGCCAGCGATCCCGTGAACAAGGACAAGGGTCTCGCCGCCGGCGCCATCTTCGGCCTCGATCCGCAGGCCCGACGCGACTACGGCTACACCGCCGACATCGCACTGTCGCCGGTCGCCAAGGCGATCGTCACCGCCCACTACGCTCGCAAACCCGACTATTCCTACATGGCGGGATGTTCCAACGGCGGACGCCACGCGATGGTCGCGGCGAGCCGCATGGCCGAGGCCTACGACGGCTACCTGGTCGGCAATCCCGGCTTCAACCTGCCGAAAGCGGCGGTACAGCACGCCTGGGACGTCCGGCATCTCGCGGCGATCGACAAGGACCTCCGCAAGACCATCACGCGCGAGGATGGCAAGCTGATCTCCAGCCGCATCATCGAGGCCTGCGATGCGCTCGACGGCGCCAAGGACGGCATCACGGCAAATCTCGCCGCCTGCCAGAAGACCTTCGACTTCAAGAGCCTGCAATGCGCGCCGGGTACGACCGAGAACTGCCTGCCCGAAGCCAAGGTCACGGCTCTCAAGGCCCTGTTCGCCGGACCACGTAACGCAAAGGGCGAAGCCCTCTATTCCGACTGGTCGGCCGATGGCGGTGTCGGCATGGGCAACTGGCGCTTCTGGAAAGTGGAGAGTCCGATCCCGGCATGGGGCAACCAGTCGGCGATCGCCACCATGGGGGCAGCGTCGCTCGCGCTTATCTTCACCACGCCGCCGACCGCGATCGAGGGCACAAACGAGAAGCTGATCGATTTCCTTCTCGCCTTCGACCTCGACAAGGACGCGCCAAAAATATCCGCCAGGGACGCGGCGTACGGGGAATCGGCGATGGAGTTCATGACCCCGCCCGACGTCGACAACCCGAAGCTCGCGGGCTTCGCCGGGGGCAAGCGCAAGATGATCGTCTATCACGGCCAGTCCGACCCGGTGTTCTCGGTCAACGACACGATCCGCTGGTACGAGAAGCTCGATGCCAATTCAGGCGGCAAGGCCGCCGATTTCGCCCGACTGTTCGCCCTGCCAGGCGTGACGCATTGCGGCGGCGGTGTCGGCCTCGAACGCTTCGACGCGCTGACGGCCCTGATGGACTGGGTCGAGAAGGGCACCGCGCCCGACCGCATCACCGCTTCGGTCAACAGCGCCAACAAGGAAGTGCCGCCCGACTGGAGTCCTGGCCGCACGCGGCCGCTCTGCCCGTGGCCCTCCTTCGCGCGCTACAAGGGCGGCGACCTCGAACAGGAATCGTCGTTCGAGTGCGTCAGGCCCTGATGACGCCTACGGCTGTAGGCGGTAGCCGCCGCGGTCGGTGATCAGGATCGCGGCGTTGGCCGGGTCCTTCTCGATCTTCTGACGCAGGCGGTAGATGTGCGTCTCGAGCGTATGCGTGGTGACGCCGGCATTGTAGCCCCACACCTCGTTCAGCAGCACGTCGCGTGCGACGGGACGGTCGCCGGCGCGGAACAGGTACTTCAGAATCGACGCTTCCTTGTCCGTCAGCCGGATCTTCTTCTTGCCGCCCTTCTCCATCAGCATCTTGGCGGCGGGATGGAATTCGTAGGGGCCGATCGTCATCACCGCATCCTCGCTGCGCTCGTGCTGACGCAGGTGGGCGCGCAGCCGGGCCAGCAGGACGTTGATGCGGAACGGCTTGGTGACGTAATCGTTGGCGCCGGATTCCAGTCCGAGGATCGTGTCGGCGTCGCTGTCGGCCGCGGTCAGCATGATCACCGGCGAGCGCACGCCCTGGCGGCGCATCAGCTTGCACAGTTCGCGGCCGTCCATGTCCGGCAGGCCGATGTCGAGCAGCACGGCGTCGTAATGGGCGAGCTTGGCCTTCTCCAGCCCCTCGGCGGCCGTGCCGACCTGGATGGTGGTGAAGCCGTCGTAGAGGTCAAGTTGCTCGGCCAGCACGGTGCGCAAGGCCTGGTCGTCGTCGACGAGCAGGATCTTCTTGCCCCGGTTGTTGGCCGAGATTCCGCCGCCGCTGGCTGAGACGTTCATGTACCTATTTTAAGGCCCGGCATGGTAAAGAGAAAGGCATGGTTGCCGGTCAAGCTCTCTCCCCCGCCACGCAGGCGCAGGCTGCCGTCGAGCGCGCCATGGCCGAACTGCGCCGCGGCGGAATCGTCATGTTGCGCGACGATGACGGCTCGGGCGGCCTGGTGATCGCCGCCGAATCCTGCGGCCCCCGCGCGCTCCAGCGCCTGCAGGGTCTGGCCCAGGACGCACCGGTGCTGGTGACGACCCGCCGCCGCGTCGAGGCCATCGGCATGGAAATTCCGCCGCACATCGCAGGCGGCATGGGCGAGACCAACAAGCCGATCACGCTCGACCTGCCCGAAGGCGTGCCGGTCGACATCATCCTGCGGCCGCACGAAAACGAGGGCGCGGGACGGCACGTCGCGCTGCGCCATCTGTCGCGGCCGATCGCCAGCCACGCCCCGCGCATCGCCGAGACCGCGATCGAACTCGCCAAGCTCTCGCGCCTGCTGCCGGCGGTGGCGCTCGGACCGCTGAGCCGCGACCCGGGCAACAAGCGCCGCGACTGGGCGCGCGAGCAGGACATCGTCTATGTCGATGTCTCGGCCGTCCTCGGCTACGAGGAAACCGCATCGCGCAACCTGCAGCAGGTCGCACAGGCGCACGTACCGCTCGAGGGCGCCGAGAACGCGCGCATCCTCGCCTGGCGTCCGAGCGACGGCGGCAAGGAGCACCTCGCCATCGTGGTCGGCGAGATCGATCCGACGGAGCCTGTGCTGATCCGCCTCCACTCCGAATGCTTCACGGGCGACCTGCTGGGCTCGCTGCGCTGCGATTGCGGCGTGCAGCTCAGGGGCGCCATCGCGGAACTGGCAAAGCAGGGTTCGGGCGTACTTCTTTATCTGGCACAGGAAGGCCGCGGTATCGGCCTGGTCAACAAGCTGCGCGCCTACGAGTTGCAAGACGACGGCTTCGACACGATC
>CAYZQZ010000141.1:0-2925 GCA_964480235.1 uncultured Reyranella sp.
CCGTCGGCCCTGATCAACCTTGCCTCGGGCCAGGTCTCGATCGAGTACGGCTTCCGCGGCCCCAACCACTCGGTGGTGACGGCCTGTGCTACCGGCGCGCATGCCATCGGTGACGCGGCGCGCCTGATCCAGCTCGACGACGCCGACGTCATGGTGGCAGGCGGCGCCGAAGCCGCGATCTGCCGTATCGGCATCGCGGGCTTCAACGCCTGCAAGGCCCTGTCGACCGACTTCAACGACACGCCGACCCAGGCCTCGCGGCCCTGGGACAGGAAGCGCGACGGGTTCGTCATGGGCGAGGGGGCGGGCGTGGTGATCCTCGAAGAATACGAGCACGCCAAGAAGCGCGGTGCCAAGATCTACGGCGAGATCCTGGGCTACGGCCTGTCGGGCGACGCCTACCACATCACCGCGCCATCGGAAGATGGCGACGGTGCCCAGCGCGCCATGAAGGCGGCGCTGAAGCGCGCCCAGCTCAATACCGACCAGATCGACTACGTCAACGCGCACGGCACGTCGACGATGGCCGACGTGATCGAGCTCGGCGCGGTGAAGAAGACATTCGGTCAGGACGTCAACAAGCTGTCGATGTCGTCGACCAAGTCGGCGACCGGTCACTTGCTCGGTGCCGCCGGCGCGATCGAGGCGATCTACGCCATCAAGTCGGTGATCGAACAGGCGGTTCCACCCACTCTCAATCTCGACGATCCCGACGAAGGCTGCGACATCGACCTGGTGCCCAGGCAGGCCAAGCAGCGCAAGGTACGTTATGCGCTCAGCAACTCTTTCGGATTTGGCGGCACCAACGCCTCGTTGATCGTCGGCCCCGTCTGACGGCCGGCATCGCTCGTGCTCAGCTTTTTTCGCTGGGTTCTTTTCTTCGTCGCGCTGTTCGTCACCCTGATGGGGGGCGCGCTCTATCTCGGCCATGAACTGCTGGTTGCCCAGGGACCGCTCGACGCCGTCAAGCGCGTGGTGATCCCGCGTGGCGCGGGACCGGCAATCATGTCGAAGGTTCTGCGCGAGGAAGGCGTGATCGCCCATCCGCTGCTGTTCCGGGTGGCGCTGATGATCGATCCCACGCCCAAGCCCATCAAGGCCGGTGAATACGAGATTCCGGCACGCGCGTCGATGCTGGCGGTGGTCGAGATCCTGCAGTCGGGCAAGCAGGTGCAGCGTCGTCTGACCGTGCCGGAAGGCACGACGACGGCCGAGATCCTCGAGATGGTTCGAAAGACCGAGGCGCTGGCCGGAGAGATCACGGTGGATGTCAAGGAAGGCGACCTCCTTCCCGAGACCTATTTCTACTCGCGCGACGACACGCGCGACGGTCTGCTCCTCCGCATGAAGGAGGGCATGGAAAAGACGCTCGATGAGGCCTGGCGCAAGCGCGCAGGTGGCCTGCCGCTGGCCAATCGTCAGCAAGCGCTGACTCTTGCGTCCATGATCGAGAAAGAAACCGGTGTGGCCTCGGAGCGTACCAAGGTCTCGGCGGTATTCATCAACCGGCTGCGTCAGAAGATGAAGCTCGAGAGCGACCCGACGACGATCTACGGGCTCACCCTCGGCAAGACGCCTTTCAATCGCGAACTGACGCGCGCCGACCTGCAGTCGAACACTCCCTACAACACGTATGTGATTGCCGGCCTGCCGCCAGGTCCGATCTGCAATCCCGGCCGGGCCTCGATCCTGGCGGCCACCAATCCGTTGCCGCGCGATCGTTCACTCTATTTCGTCGCCGATGGCACCGGCGGTCACGCTTTTGCCACCAACATTACCCAGCATTCTCGCAACGTCGAACGGTGGCGCGAGATTCAGAAGCAGCGGATGGAACAGGGGCAGACCCAGGGACAGCCGGTGGCGCCGCCCGCCGCGGTGCCGGCCAGGCAGTAGCCATGCCCGTCATCCTCGCGGCGCTGGTCGGCTTGGCAGTGGTCGCATTTGGTCTCTACTGGTTCATGCGTGCGAACCCGTCGGCCATGGCCAAGCAGGTGCGACTGACGGCCATGGTGGTGGCGGCCTTTGGCGCGCTCGGCCTGCTGCTTTTGGCATTGCCCGTTCTGCCCAGCCTGCTGCCCGAACTTTTCGGCTTGGCTGGCATTGCCATTACGGCACTGATCGCGCATCTGGCCCGGCGGCGCACGTCAGGCGGCTTCAGCACTCCCGGCGCCGGCCAGCGCACGACGGTGCGTACCGCGTTCCTGGATGCCTGGATCGATCACGGCAGCGGCGAGATGGGCGCTGCCGTGCTGCGCGGCCGGTTCAGCGGCCGCACACTCGAAGGCCTTGGGGATTCCGAACTGCGGATGCTGCATGGAGAATGCGCATCCGACGCCGATTCGCTGCGTGTGCTGGAGTCCTATCTAGACCGGCGGCTCGGTCCGGACTGGCGGGGCGGGGCGCAGCAGGAGGCGCCGCGCGATAGGCCGCCGAGTGGACCGCGCGAAGACATGACTCGCGCCGAGGCGCTGGCGCTGCTCGGACTGCAAGAAGGGGCGGTCGAGAATGACATCCGGGCTGCGCACCGGCGGCTGATCCAGCGCGTCCATCCTGATGTCGGGGGCAGCGCCGAGCTCGCGGCCCGCATCAATCGGGCGAAAGATGTCCTTCTGGGCCAGTGACTTGCCAGCAGGGCCGGCCATATGTCATCAACTCGCATCCCCAAACGAGGCATATAGAGAGTAATGGCGCAGCGCGTCCGTAAAGCCGTTCTGCCGGTGGCCGGTCTCGGCACCCGATTTCTGCCCGCCACCAAGGCGGTGCCGAAGGAAATGCTGACGGTCGTCGACCGGCCGCTGATCCAGTATGCCGTTGAGGAATGCCTGGCTGCCGGAATCGATGAATTCGTCTTCGTCACCGGCCGCAACAAGGGCGTGATCGAGGATCACTTCGATTCGGCCTACGAGCTGGAAGACACCTTGCAAA
>CAYZQZ010000141.1:3025-8981 GCA_964480235.1 uncultured Reyranella sp.
ACCAAGAGCTACGGCATTGCTGCGGTCAAGAATGTCCGCGGCGACATGGCCGAGATCACCGCGCTTGTAGAAAAGCCCAAGCCGGAAGAAGCGCCGTCGACCCTGGCGCTGATCGGCCGATACGTGCTGCTGCCCGAGGTTTTCAGTCATCTTGATCGCCACGAGAAGGGTGCAGGTGGCGAGATCCAGCTTACCGATGCCCTGGCTAAGATGATCGGCAACGAGCCCTTTCACGCCATGACCTACTCCGGCGGCCGCTATGACTGCGGCAGCCGCTCGGGCTTCCTCGAAGCCAATGTCGCCGTCTCGCTGCAGCGCGCCGACACGGCGAAGGAAACGCGGGCGCTGCTCGAACGCCTGCTGAAAGGCTGATCCGATGCGCGTCACGATGGTCGGCTCCGGCTATGTCGGTCTGGTCTCGGGGGCCTGCTTCGCGCAGTTCGGCCACGACGTGATCTGCGTCGACAAGGACCCGGCCAAGATCGAGAAGCTGAAGCAGGGCGTGATGCCGATCTACGAGCCCGGCCTCGACAAGCTGGTGCTCGATAACATGAAAGCCGGTCGCCTCAGCTTCAGCACGAAGCTCGCCGATTCGGTGGCCGGTGCCGATGCGGTGTTCATTGCCGTCGGCACGCCGACCCGGCGCGGCGACGGCCATGCCGACCTCAGTTACGTCTATGCTGCAGCCGAAGAGATCGCCGCGGCGATCACCGGCTATACCGTGATTGTGACCAAGTCGACCGTGCCGGTCGGTACTGGCCGGCAGGTATCGCGCATCATACGAGAGACCCAGCCGGCGACGGAATTTGACGTCGCTTCCAATCCGGAGTTCCTGCGCGAAGGCGCTGCGATCGAGGATTTCATGAAACCCGATCGCGTGGTGATCGGCGTCGAAAGCCAGCGGGCGCGCGACGTGATGGCTGGGATCTACCGGCCGCTCAACCTGATCCAGACGCCGATGGTGTTCACCAACATCGAGACGGCCGAGGTCACCAAGTACGCTGGCAACGCGTTTCTGGCGACCAAGATCACCTTCATCAACGAGATCGCCGACCTTTGCGAGAAGGTCGGCGCCGACGTGCACGACGTGGCGCGGGGCATCGGACTGGACGGCCGCATTGGCCGCAAGTTCCTGCATCCGGGCCCGGGCTTCGGCGGCTCGTGCTTTCCCAAGGACACTCTTGCCCTAGCTTATACCGCGCGCGAGTACAACGCGCCGCAGTCGATCGTCGAGCAGGTAATCGAGGTCAACAATGCGCGCAAGAAGCGGATGGCCAAGAAGGTCATCGACTTCTGCGGCGGCACTGTCGCGGGCCTGACGATCGGAGTCCTGGGACTGACCTTCAAACCCAATACCGACGACATGCGCGATGCGCCCTCGCTCGATATCGTGCCGGCCCTGCAGAAAGCAGGCGCAAAGATCGTGGCCTTCGATCCGGAAGGCATGGGCGAGGCGGGCAAGTTGCTCGAGGGCATTGTCTTTGCGAAGACCGCCTACGAGGCAATTACCGGCGTCGACGTCATGGTGGTGATCACCGAATGGCACGAGTTCCGTGGCCTCGATCCTCGGCGGATCAAGGAGTTGATGCGTCATCCGCGTATCGTCGATCTGCGCAACATCTTCAATCCCGAGGAGATGCGCGGTCTGGGATTCACTTATGAAGGGGTCGGCCGACCCGGCCCGCGTCCCTGATGAACAGGCACTTGGAGAATTGAATGAGCGAGATGGCGCACAAGTTCGATCCGACGATTCTGCGCGAATACGACATCCGCGGCGTGGTCGGGAAGACTCTGCACGTAGCCGACGCGAAGGCGATCGGCCAGACCTTCGGCAGCATGGTGCGCCGGAAGGGCGGCAAGCGGGTGGCATTGGGGTACGACGGCCGCCTGAGTTCCCCCGAACTGGCTGCAGCCTGTACCGAAGGCCTCACGGCTGCCGGCATCGATGTCGTGCAGATTGGCGTCGCGGCAACGCCGATGCTCTATTTCGCGGTCTGGCAGCTGGAAACTGACGGGGGCATCCAGATTACCGGCTCGCACAATCCACCCGACTTCAACGGCTTCAAGATGATGATGGGCAAGAAGTCGTTCTTCGGAGCCGACATCCAGAAGCTGGGCGAACTGTCTGGCAAGGCCGACTGGGAAAGCGGTGCAGGCAAGGTCGAGAGGAAGGAGATCCTGGCCGATTATGCCGCCCGGCTGCTGAAGGATGTGAAACTGGGTAAGAAGCTGAAAGTGGCCTGGGACACCGGTAACGGCGCGGTCGGCGTGTCCATTCGCGCCGTGGTCGACAAGCTGCAGGGTACGCATTTTGTGCTAAACGAGAAGGTCGACGGTACCTTTCCGTCGCATCATCCCGACCCGACGGTTCCCAAGAACCTCGAGCAGCTCGTCGCGGAAGTGAAAAAGCAGGGCTGCGATCTCGGCATCGCCTTTGACGGCGACGGTGACCGGATCGGCGCGGTCGATGGCAAGGGGCGTATTCTGTGGGGGGACCAGCTCCTGATCCTGTGGGCACGCGACGTGCTGAAGGACCGGCCAGGCGCGACCATCATAGCCGACGTCAAAGCAAGCCAGGCGTTGTTCGACGAAATCCACCGCGCCGGCGGTACGCCGCTGATGTGGAAGACGGGGCATTCCCTGATCAAGACCAAGCTCGCCGAGCTGAATGCGCCGCTGGCCGGCGAAATGAGCGGGCACATTTTCTTTGCCGACACGTTCTACGGCTTCGACGATGCCCTGTATTGCGGGCTCAGGCTTCTGAACATCGTGGCCAATGCCGACGAGAGCCTGGCATCGATGCGGGACAAGCTTCCGCAGCTCGTCAACACGCCGGAACTGCGCTTCGATTGTGCCGACGACCGCAAATTCAAGGTCGTCGAGGAGGTCAAGGGACGCCTGAAGCAGGCCGGCGCCAAGGTCAACGATATTGACGGCGTGCGGGTCAATACGCCGGACGGCTGGTGGCTGCTGCGTGCGTCCAACACCCAGCCGGTGCTGGTCGCCCGCTGTGAGAGCGCCAACCAGGTCGGCCTCGACCGGCTGAAGGACGATCTCAAGAAGGCTCTGGCCGCGAGCGGCGTCGAACTGCCGGCCGACGTGGAGGCCGGGGGCGGCCACCACTGATGCGCTTCTTCGTCTACGGAACGCTGCTCGATTACGACGTGACGGCCCTGGTGCTGGGACGCCGCCTGCCGCCGCAGGCTTTCACGCCGGCGACGCTGCCCGGCCACAGGCGCTGGCGGGTGCAGGGCGGCAGTTTTCCGATCGCCATTCCCGACCGGAAGGGCGAGGTCAAAGGCTGCATCATGGGCGGGCTCAGCGCCCGCGATGTGGCGCGGCTCGCGGCCTACGAGGGCTCGGGTTATCGCGTAGAGTCCCTGAACGTGCGGACCGCGGGTGGGCTGACACGGGTCTCGGTTTTCGCGCCGATCGTTCAGAAGCTGAAACCGAGCAACCGGCCGTGGGATCTGGTTCTCTGGCAGCAGCGCGACAAACGAGAATTTGTCGCTCGGCTCGTGCAGGCGCTCAGCGGGCGCCGGGGGTATTCCAGGCCGTAACCTGCAGGGCTGAGCAGTAGACCTTGCGCTGCTCCAGCTTCTTGCAGCCGAGGACGGCCTCTTCCTGCGTGAGATTGATCAGACGGGCGCGGTGGAAAGTCTTCTGCGCCATCTGGACCTCGTCGACCGTGACGGCGCTATGACCGCGCGCGGTCTCCGGCAGCGCAGTGGTCGCGCGATCGAGCGCGAGTTGCGCCGATTTTGAATCGCTGAAGGAGCCGACTTGGATCACCCAGGTACCAAGCGCGGGCTGGCCCGGATCGGCGGGAGCGGCCGGGGCCGTTGGCGTCGCCGACGCGACGCGAACGGGTGCAAGCGGTGACTGGTTGGCGGGAGGCGCTGGCTCGGCCGGCGTCTTGGAAGCCTGCGCCATCAAAGGGGCGTGCTTGGGCGTGTCGGGAATGGCCGACCCCGGTACGAAATTGGCGGCGTTGTAGCGTGCCGACGGCGGCATGCGCTGCGGCGTCCAGGGCGAGAGCGCGAGCGAACCCGCCATGGCAAAGCCGCGGTCCATCAGTTCGGCCATCAGACGGTCGCGCTGGAAGGCGGTGTCGCCGCCCATGACGACGCCGATCAGGCGGCGATTGTCGCGCATTGCCGACATTACAAGATTGAAGCCGGAGGCGGCGGTGTAGCCGGTTTTCAGGCCGTCGGCGCCGGCATAGCTTGCCAGCATGCGATTGTGATTCTCCAGCGGTCGGCCGCGGAACGAATAGGTCTGCACCGAGAAGACCGGGTAGTAATGCGGAAAGTCACGCAGCAATGCATTGGCAAGGCGGGCCAGGTCGCGTGCCGTCGTGACCTGCTCGCGGTTGGGCAGACCAGAAGCGTTGCGGAACACCGTCGAACTCATGCCAAGCTGACGTGCCTTCTGGGTCATCAGGCGAGCGAAGTTCTCTTCGTCGCCGCCAAGCGCCTCGCCCAGCACGACGGCGGCGTCGTTTGCCGAACGGGTAACCAGGCCCATCACCGCGTCTCGCACCACCACAATCCCGCCGGCCAGGCCCATCTTGGTCGGCTGCGCGTTGAGTGCACTGGACGATACTGGTAGGGCGTCGCCAAGTGACAGGCGGCCGGAATCGAGGGCCGCGAAGGTGAGGTACAGCGTCATCAGCTTGGTAAGGGAGGCGGGATGGCGCAGCTCGTCGGGACGATCCGACAGCAGCTCACGGCCGCTGTTCGCGTCGACGATCAGATAGGAATCCTTGGAACTGATTCCGGGGTTCGGGACCCAGGGCGAGGGCGCGGACGTGGCACTCGCTGCAGCGCGCGCCTTGGCTTTCGCCGGGGGTACCGCGCGCTTGGTCGAATGGGTCTGGGCCAGCGACACCTCGGGCATCGCCAGCGAAAGCAACATAACACCGAGGGCCAGGCCGTGGACGGTGGCCAAGCAGCGCTTGAGGAGGAGGATCATCTCAAAAACGCCATCTACACTAGATATGATTTTATTTCGCCAGGCCAATGGGTTACCGGCGTTTCTTCCACTTTAACGAAGATTTACTGCTTATGCAACTTCTCCGCTGCCCCCAAGCTGACGTACTTGGTTCGGAAACTGCTTCATATTGGTGGGGGATTCCGACGTGAGAGGAAGCTTGCGCGTTCTGGCCGTGCTGATGGCCCTGGGCTTGGCTTACCCGGCATGGGCGCAACGTGCCGACGCTCAGGTCGATGCACCGATCGTGCGCAGCTTCAATTGGTTCGGTTATGTCGCCGGGGACAATATCCGGGAGAAGTGCACCCTAGGGGGACGCGACCGGTTGCGCCTGATCTACAACGCACTGTGGGAAGAGCAGGTACGCACCTATGAGGTATTCCTTCAGCCCGACAGAACGGCCGGCCTGACCATCGGTGTGCTTGCGGACCAGGGCCGCGGCGCAGACGTGTCCAACCTGCTCATTGGCCAGGCGCGCGACGCGACCGATCCATGGCGTATGAAGCGCGGCCAGCGGCTGCTGACGCTCGAAGAAACCACCGAGTTCGTGGGGCTACTGCAGGCAAGCAGCGCCTTCGGACCGCCACGCGATGGCCTGCGCCTGGCGGACAACGATTTCTGGTGGACCATAGCCTCATGCCGCAACGGTCAATGGGGCTTTCAAGCCTACCATTATCCCACCGATGGCTTCGTGAACGTGAAGTTCGCCGAGAAACTGTTCGCACTCGATACTGTGAAGATCGCAATCAATCGTCCGCGCAAGCTCGAGCCGTCGGAACTGGGCCGCGATATCGGTGCCGTCTCGACCCGGCGGGCGCTCGGGCAAGGCGACCGCTGGATGCTGGTTGTGGGAAAGGACGGGCTGCGGCCCCGGTAGCGGAATCCTTTGGGCTGCCTATATAATTCCAAGGTGCCGTGGTTTGGAGGATCGGATCGGGCAATGATTTTGGGGCGCAACGCAGGC
>CAYZQZ010000142.1:0-8967 GCA_964480235.1 uncultured Reyranella sp.
TCCCTTCGTGAAGACCACGGCCGACGAATACCAGCACATGCGCGATGTCCGCGCCGGCAAGGAAGCGACCGTGCTCCTGAGCCTGGAGGACGCCCGCGCCAACAGCTTCAAGGCCGACTTCTCGGACAAGCCGATGCCGCCCGAGCAGCCGGGGCTCCACGTGTTCGAGGACTGGGACCTGGCGGACCTGGTCACCTGTTTCGACTGGACGCCGTTCTTCCGCGCCTGGGAACTGGCCGGCAACTATCCCGCCCTGCTCGAGGACAAGGTCGTGGGCGAGAGCGCCCGGAAGCTCTATGCAGACGCCCGCAAGATGCTCGACCGCATCGTGCGCGAGAAATGGCTGACGGCGAAGGGCGTGGTCGCCTTCTGGCCGTGCCGCCGCGACGGCGACGACGTCGTGCTGTTCGAGGACGAGACGTTCGCCAAGGAGATCTCGCGGCTCCACTTCCTGCGCCAGCAGATCGAGAAGCGCAGCCCGCGGGCGAACATGTGCCTGGCCGACTTCATCTCGCCCCGGGCCGACTGGATCGGCGGCTTCGCCGTCACCGCCGGCCACGGCATCGAGCAGCATCTCGCGCGCTTCAAGGCCGAGCACGACGACTATTCCGACATCCTGCTGAAGGCGCTGGCCGACCGCCTGGCCGAAGCCTTCGCCGAGCGCCTGCATGAGCGCGTGCGCAAGACGATCTGGGGCTACGCGCCCGACGAGGCGCTGTCCAACGACGACCTGGTGCGCGAGAAGTATCGCGGCATCCGGCCCGCACCAGGCTATCCCGCCTGCCCCGACCACAGCCAGAAACCCGAGCTTTTCCGACTGCTCAACGCCGGACAGAACGCTGGACTGACGCTGACCGAGAGCTTCGCGATGCTCCCGATCTCGTCGGTCTCCGGCTACTACTTCGCCCATCCCGAGGCCGAGTATTTCGGTGTGGCCCGCATCGGCCGCGACCAGGTCGAGGATTACGCGCGCCGCCGTGGCATTCCGATCGAACAGGCGGAGCGCTACCTCCGGCCCAACATTGGGTACTGACCCTTCGGTTTATCTGCTCGTCCTCGCCGTCGGCGGCATCGCCGGCCTGGTGAGCGGCGTCGTCGGCACCGGCGCCACCATCATCCTGTTGCCGGTGCTGGTCTTCGTGTTCGGCCCGCGCGAGGCGATTCCGATCATGGCGATCGTCGCGCTGATGTCGAACTTCGCCAAGATCACCTCGTGGTGGCGCGAGATCGACTGGCGCGCGACCGCGGCCTACGCGGTCGGCGGTATTCCCGGCGCGGCGCTGGGCGCACGCACCATGCTGGCGCTGCCGCCGACGGTCGTCGACGCCGCCCTCGCCGTCTTCTTCCTGGTGATGATCCCCGGACGGCGCTGGCTCGCCGCGCGGAGCTTCAAGGCGGGACCGCTGGTGATGGTGCCGGCCGGCCTGGTCATCGGGTTCCTGACCGGCATCGTCGTCTCGACCGGACCGATCACCGTGCCGGTGTTCAGTGCCTACGGGCTCGCCAAGGGCGCCTTCATCGCCACCGAGGCCGCCGCGTCGATGGCGATGTACATCAGCAAGGCGATCACCTTCCAGAGCTTCGGCGCGCTGCCGCTCGATATCGTGTTCAAGGGCCTGATCTCCGGCAGCTCGGTGATGGCCGGCACCTACAGCGCCCGCCTGATTGTCGAGCGGCTCAGCATCACGAGCTTCCAGTATCTGCTCGACGTCGTGATGCTGGTCTCGGGACTGACGCTGCTCTGGTCTGCACTCCGGACGGCACAATTTTCCTAGTCGTGCGCGGCGCCGAACGGTAAATACGGCGGCGTGAAGGGGGAGTACATGCACAAGTTTCTATCGGGAATTGCGTTGGCCGCCACCGCCCTGTCGATCGGCGCTTGCCAGCAGGACACCGCCCAGACGAGCAACGCGCGCGAACGGAACTCCCAGGTCTATGTCGGCGCGCTGACCTGCGACGTCTCGGGCGGCACCGGCTACCTGATCGCCTCCAGCCGCAAGATGGACTGCGTGTTCCAGCCGATGAGCGGCGGCTCCCAGGCCTATGAAGGCGAACTGCGCGGCTACGGCCTCGAGCTCGGCTACACCAAGCCGATGAAGATGCTGTGGAAGGTCTACACGGTCGGCTCGAACAAGGGCACGACGGCGGTCGAGGGCCGGTTCGTCGGCCAAGCGGGCAGCATCACCGTCGATCGTTCAGTGGGCGGCGACTGGCTCTACGGCGGCCAGGACGGTGCGGCAGCCATGGTCGGCACGACGTATTTCAACCAGACCGGCGCCGGCTACGATCTCGAATATGCCGTGGCTGCGGTGCATCTCAAGATGAAGAGCGGCCCGGCCACCGTGGCACCGGCCACGACGCCGGCCAACGCCGAGCAGGTGCCGAACGCACCGACGCTCAAGCAGCCGCCTGCGAAGTAGGGGCGCAACAGAAAAAGGGCGGTCGAGAGACCGCCCTTTCGTTTTGTATCGATGGAGCGGCCGAGCCGCCTCGCTGTTCAGCCGCCTTGCGCGATGACGTTGCGCAGCGTGCCGATCTTCTCGATCTCGACTTCGCAGACGTCGCCCGGCTTCAGCCAGGGCTGCGGGGTGCGCGCCATCGCCACGCCCGACGGCGTCCCGGTGATGATGATGTCGCCCGGATCGAGAGTCATGCACTTGCTAAGCTCGTGGACCAGGGTCGGCACGTCGAAGATCAGGTCGTCCGTGTTGCTGTCCTGCATGACCTTGCCGTTGACGCGGGTCATGATGCGCAACGGCGCGCCGCCCGGCGGCAGCTCGTCCGAGGTGACGATGTCGGGGCCGAAGCCGCCGGTGCCGTCGAAGTTCTTGCCCAGCGTGAACTGCCCGCCCGACTTGCGCTGCCAGTCGCGGATCGAGCCGTCATTGAAGCAGGCATAGCCGGCGATCACGGTCAGCGCCTTCTCCTTCGGCACGTTGCGGCACTTCTTGCCGATCACGACCGTGAGTTCGGCTTCCCAGTCATACTGCACCGAGTGCGTGGTCGAGAGCATCTTGCCGTTGTGCGGCACCAGCGTGTTGTTGAAGCGCGTGAACACTACCGGGTAGGCCGGGATCGGGCTGCCGGTCTCCTCGGCGTGCTTGCGGTAGTTGAGGCCGATGCAGATGATCTTGCCCGGATTCGGGATCGGGCAGAGGTACTTGGCCGACTTCTCCGACACCGTGGCGCCGGCCTTGGGCTTGGCGCAGGCCTTGGCGACGGCGGCCTGCAGCTTCTTGCCACCGGCCAGGATCTCGACGACCGACTTTGGCCCGCGCGGCATCTGCTTGCTGAGATCGACGATCTTGCCGTTCATCTTCACGCCGACCGCCGGCTTGCCGCCGCTCACGATGGTGCACAGGCGCATGGAATTCTCCCCCTCGAAAATGGTTCTCTGCGGAACGGCGCGTAAACTCCTCCCAACCGCCGCAGCGGTCAAGCTTGGCGCGGTCTGCTAGGCTTTATCGCATGCGTTTTCTCTTCCTGACACTGCTGGCGATCGTCGTTGCAGCCCCCGCGCACGCCCAGTTCGTCGTTCCACTCGCCACATCCGACGGCCGGATCGGCTGCATCCAGGGCATGACGGGGATCGGCCGGCCACCGGGCTGGCAGGCGGTACAAGATGCCGAGGCGCCGGGCGGCTGGGCACTGGCCGAGACCACCCGCGATTCGACCGACCTGCATTTTCCGTTCTGCATTTCCACCGACGCGACCGCCCGCGACTTCGACGCCACCCTGCGCTTCAAGCCGGTCTCCGGCACGCGCGAGCAGGCAGGCGGGCTGATGTTCCGGGCCTGGGACGCCACCGACTATTTCGTGGCCCGGGCCAGCGCGCTCGACGGCACTGTGAAGCTCTATCGCATGATTGGCGGGCGGCGCGCCCAGCTCGCCACCAAGGACGCCAAGGTGACGCTCGGCAAGTGGCATGAATTGCGGGTGCTGGCGGTCGACAAGCGCATCGAGGTGTTCTTCGACGGCGTCTCGATGTTCGCCCTGGAAGACCGCGGCATCATTCGTCCGGGCGCGATCGGCGTCTGGAGCCCGTCCGACAGCGTCACCCATTTTGGCTCTCTGCTGGTCGGCCGACCGCTCTGACCGAAGCCTAGGCCGGCAGATTGAAGCTGAGCTTGATCGCCATGATCAGGCCATGCACGGCAATGCTTGCCAGGATCAGCCCGAAGGCACGGCTGACGATCTGGATGCCGGGTGGACCGAGCAGCCGGAAGATCGGCCGCGCCAGGGTGTAAAGCAGGAAGAATATGGCGAGGCACAGCGCGAGGATTCCGGTGGTGGTCGCCTGTTCACCGATCGAGCGCACGTTATTGTCGGTGAGAAGCACGACGGTGAGGATCGCACCCGGCCCGGCGATGCCGGGGATCGCCAGCGGATAAACCGCCCTGTCGGCCAGCGAGGCTTCCACCGGCAGCGCCTGGACTTCCTCGTACACCTTGCCCAGCACCATTTTCAGGCCGAACAGCAGCAGCACGAGCGAGCCCGCGAGCTGGAACGAGGCCATCGGGATGTGCAGCGCCTCGAGCAGGAACTGGCCGCCGACAATGAAAACCAGCAGCACTCCGAACGACAGCGCGATCGCATAGGCCGCAACCTGCAGCGACCGCCTCGTGTCGAGCGTGGCGGTCACGGTGAGAAAGACCGGCACCGTCGCCACGGGGTCGAGGATCACGAACAGGGTGACGAACTCGTAGACGAACGAATGGAGGAATGAGGGGTGCATGGTCTCGCTCCCGCCCTAGCCCCGCCGCGCGGCGATGAGCGCCCTGGCCAGTTCGACGAAGCCCGCACCCGAGTGCGCCGTCGTCACCCAGCGCGGCAGCGCCGGCATGGCGTCAGCGAAGGCGCGCACGTTGGCCACGCCGACGGCATTGGGAAAGTAACCGAACATCGGGGAATCGTTGGGCGAGTCGCCGCAGAACACCCAGTGCTCCTTGTCGCGCTCGAGATCGACGCCGAACAGCTCGGTCATCATGGTCCGGCTGGTGGTGAGCTTGTCGTAGTCGCCGAACCAGCCGTTGACGTGGATCGAACTCACCTTGGCGTGCGCGCCATGCTTCTCGAAGACGGCGACGATGCGTTCGATTTCGGCGCGCCGCAGCGGCGGCACGTCTTCGCGAAAGTCGACCGCAAGATCGGCCAGGCGATAGGGCTGGTCGGAGGCGATGCCGCAGGCCGGCACCGCCTGCAGAACTTCCTCGCGCACCGCCTCAAGCCGCCGGCGGCCCTCGGCGCGCTCGGAATCGCTCTGGATGAAGCGCGTCCGCAGCCTGCCCTGCTCCGCGTCGTGCCACATCCAGAAGGCGCCGTTCTCACCGACCACGGCATCGACCGGCCAGAAGCGGGCGATCAGGTCGCACCAGCCGGCCGGACGGCCGGTCACCGGGATCACCTTCAGCCCGGCAGCCCTGAGCGCCTCCAGGGCACCATAGGCCTCCGCCGTCAGGCGGCTCTCGGTTGAGACGGTCTCGTCGATATCGGTCAGCACCCCTTTGACGGCAGCCAGGGCGGCGCGGGGGCATTCGGAAAGCGGGGTCATGCTGAGACACTTCTTAACATGGCTATTTGGCCCATTCGGGACTAAAAGCCGGGACATCGGGCCCAGGCGATTCCCCGTTGTCGGGGCAAGCTCAGAGCAACAGTTGAAGCGATGCGCCTCGAACCACTCACTGCCATAAGCCCCATTGACGGCCGCTATCGCGCGACCACCCAGGCGCTGGCGGAGTATTTCAGCGAATCGGCGCTGATGAAAATGCGCCTGGCCGTCGAGTGCGAGTATCTCACCGCGCTTTCGGAGGCCAAGGGCGTCGGCATGCGTCCGCTGACCGCTGACGAAAAGACGATGCTTCGTGCGCTGCCGGATATCGCCATCGAAGATGCGGAAATCATCCAGAAGATCGAACGCGAGGGTTATGGCGACATTCCGGCAACGAACCACGATGTGAAGGCGGTCGAATACTTCATCAAGCTCAAGCTCAGGAACACGAGCCTCACGGACGTCCTCGAATGGGTGCATTTCGCGCTCACCTCGGAGGACGTCAACAGCACCTCCCACGCGCTTGCCCTGCGCGGGGCGCTCGAGGAGGTCATGCTGCCGGCCCTCGAAAAGGTGGCAAACGAGATCGTCGGGCTCGCGCGAGCACATGCCGATACCGCCATGCTGGCGCGCACCCATGGCCAGAGCGCCACGCCGACCACCTTCGGCAAGGAAATGAACGTCTTCGCGACGCGCCTCGCACGGCAGGTCGGCACCCTCAGGACGAGCTCGGTCCTCATGAAATGGGGCGGACCGTCGGCCAACTACAACGCCCAGATGGTGGCTCTGCCGAAGGTGGACTGGCTGGCCTTTGCGCGCTCCTTTGCCGAGCGACTGAACGCGGACAGGAAGCATTCCGTGCGTCTCGCACTCAACGAAGTGACGACACAAATCGAGCCGCACGACACGTTCGCCGAGATGTTCGACAATCTCCGACGGATCAACACGATCCTGCTCGATCTGTCGCAGGACATGTGGCGCTACATCTCGGACGGCTGGGTCACGCAGAAGCCCAAGGAAGGCGAAATCGGCTCGTCGGCCATGCCGCACAAAGTGAACCCGATCGATTTCGAGAATGCGGAGGGGAATTTCGGCGTCGCCAACGCGCTCTTCGAGCATCTCTCGAGAAAGCTGCCGATCTCGCGCCTGCAACGCGATCTCTCGGACTCGACGGTCGCCCGCACCTTCGGCACCGCCTTCGGGCATTCACTCGTCGGCTACCGCTCGCTGCTGCGCGGCTTCGGCAAGATCAGCGTGAATGAAGCGGCGCTTCGGGATGCTTTCGCGATGCACCCGGAAGTCCTCGCGGAGGCGATACAGACCGTCCTCCGCGTCGCCGACGTTGAGATGCCCTACGAAAAGCTGAAGGCGCTCACGCGCGGCAAGCAGGTCACGATGCAGGATCTCGCGACCTTCATCGACGGGCTCGATATCGGCCCGGAGATGAAGGAGAAGCTGAAGACGCTACGGCCTGAAACCTATACAGGCCTCGCGGGCATCCTCGCGCGGAAGTGACGCGCGGCGAACCAGAACTGCCGACAAGAATGTTCGCTCGGACCAACCGACACAGTCTGCATCTTGTGCACCGGCCGACCGGAGACGTCACCCTGCAGGTTGAGGGTGCGCCCTACTTCTTCTCTGAGATTACCTGATTCCTGGCGTCGACCAGCAGACGCTCGGCCTGCCGACGGATGGTGTGCTCCTCCGTCGGTTTGCCCGCGGCCGCTAGGTCCTTGACCAGCTTTGCCATAACGTCCGCATCACCCGGCTTTTCGAGATCGGCGATCACGACTTCCTTGGCGTACGCCTCGGCGGCATCGCCGGTCTTTCCCATGAGGCTCGCGGCCCATAGGCCAAGCAACTTGTTCTTGCGGGCATTAACCTTGAACTGCAGTTCCTGGTCGTGCTCGAACTTCTTTTCAAAGGCCTTTTCCCGATCGCTGAAACTGGTCATAGCCGTGGCCGCTCCCTGAACAAGACGACGGTATATAGCTACGAGCGGAGTGTCTTTCCACCCCGCACCCGGGGTGGCAGAGTCGCACGCCAACGAGGGAAAATGAGCCAAGTGACACCAGAATCGCTCAAACAGTGGGTCGGACGCAGGCGCGAAATGGAGGATTTCGCCGCTCCCTGGCCGGTCGCGGCCCTGAGCGCCACGTTCGACGAGGACGATCCGGTTCCCCGGATGGGGGACGCGGTGCCGCCGCTCTGGCACTGGCTCTATTTTCTCGAGATCGCGCGCCAGTCGGGCATCGGTCCGGACGGTCATGCCGAGCGCGGAGATTTCCTGCCGAGCCTTCCCCTGCCGCGCCGCATGTGGGCGGGCAGTCGCCTCGCGTTCGAGGGCGAGCCGCTGCGCATCGGCGAGACGATCAAGCGCGTATCGGAGATCAAGGCCGTCGAGGCCAAGAGCGGCTCGACCGGGCAGATGGTGTTCGTCACCGTGCTGCACACCATCTCGGGCGCGCGCGGCGTCTCGTGCCTGGAAGAGCACGACATCGTCTATCGCGAGGCGGCCAAACCCGGTGAGCAGCAACGGCCGGCCAAGCCCGCTCCGAGCGACGCAGCCTGGTCGAAGACGCTGATGCCCGACCCGGTCCTGCTGTTTCGTTTTTCGGCGCTCACCTTCAATGGCCATCGCATCCACTACGACCAGCCGTACGTTACCAGTGTCGAAGGCTACCCCGGCCTGATCGTGCACGGGCCGATGATGGGCATGTTGCAGATCGAGCTCGGAAGACGCAGCCATCCGCAGAAGAAGGTAAAGAGCTTCGAGTTCCGCGCGCTGTCACCCGCATTCGCCAACGCCCCGATCACGGTCGGCGCTCGACCGGAAGCCGATGGCTCGCTCACGACCTGGATCGCCAACGAAAAGGGCGGGCTCGCCCAACAGGGCAAGGTCACGTTCGGTTAGCACTCCCCGCCTAGATGCCCCCTGCACATGGCCTGCATTTGCAGGCATGGAAGCAAGTCAGATCAAAAATACAATTTGCCTTGAAGAAATTGGAATCGGCGGGCTTTAATCACACCGTCGTCCAGGCGAGGCCGATCAATCCGGGGAGTTTCCAGATGAAGCACGAAATCCACCACACCGGTTGCGGCTGCCTGCCGACGGCCTTTCCACGGCTGTCGCGGCGCGGTGCCTTGGGACTGGGCCTTGGGGCAGCACTTGCGGCGGCATTTCCGGCGGTCGCCGCCGGCGGCAGCTATGAGGCGATGCTCGTGAACTGCATCGACCCCCGGTTCACGACCTACAGCCAAGCCTACATGGCGAGCAAGGGCATGAAGGACAAGTTCAGCCACTTCGTTATTGCCGGCGGTCCGATCGGAATCGTGTCGCCGAAGTTCGCCGATTGGCACAAGGCATTCTGGGACAATCTCGCGATCACCATCCAACTGCACGAGATCAAGCAGGTCGT
>CAYZQZ010000143.1:0-8932 GCA_964480235.1 uncultured Reyranella sp.
GCCGCCTGATGCACCGCACCCAGATCGTGGGCGAGCCGGTCCTCGCCGGCTAGTTCTTCATCCCGGGCATCTTGACCGCCTGCTCGCGGCGGCCGGGCATCGGATCCTCGAAGGCACGCGGATACTTGTGCGGCTGCGCCGAGATCATGTTCAGCCTTTCCAGTGCTGCGTCAGGCAGGCGCCACCCGCCCGCCTGCAGCGTCTCCTTCAACTGCTCGGCGTTGCGGGCGCCGACGATGGCGCTGGTCATGAACGGCTGGTCCATCACCCAGCGCAGCGCGGTCTGAGCCGGTGTCCGGCCGATCTCTTTCGCCGTGTCGAGCAGGGCCTGCAGGATTTCGGCGTGGTTCGGCGCGAAGAAGCGGCTCTGGAAGCCCCAGCCTTCGGCCGACCGCGAGCCCTGAACCTGAAGGCTGCCTGGCGTGTACTTGCCGGTGAGGTAGCCGCTGCCGAGTGGCGACCAGGCGACGCATCCCAGCCCCTTCAACTTCAGGATCGGCACGATCTCCTCGTCGATATCACGAACCACCAGGCTGTATTGCGGCTGGTAGCAGGCGAAGCGCTCCCAGCCCTTGCTGTCGGAGAGCCAGAGCGCCTCCATCAAGCGCCACGCCTCGAAGTTCGAACACGCGGTGTAGAGGATCTTGCCGTCGCGCACGAGATCGTCGAGCGCGCGCAGCATTTCTTCGAGCGGGGTCGCGTGGTCGACATGGTGAATGAAATAGACGTCGATATAGTCGGTTTGCAGCCGCTTCAGGCTGCCCTCGATCTGCTGCTTGATGTGCAGCCGCGACATCCCCGAATCGTTGGGCCGATGCCCCATGGGATTGAAGAATTTCGAGGCGACGATCGCCTCCTGCCGCTTTCCCTTCAGCGCCACGCCGAGCATCGTTTCCGACGTGCCGCCGACGTAGGAATTGGCCGTGTCGAAGAAGGTCAATCCCGAGGCGATAGCGGTGTCGACCATGCGGCTCGCCTCAGCCTGGTCGGCGCCATTGCCGAAGGTCATCGTTCCGAGGCAAATCTCGGAGACTTTCAGTCCGGCGCGCCCGAAATTGCGGTAATTCACGGCTAAAGGCCCAGCATCGCCTTGGCCAGCACATTCCTCTGCACTTCCGACGAGCCGCCATAGATCGTGGTCTTGCGCTGGTTGAAGTAACGCGGCGCCACGTCGTCGACGTATTCGCCGCCGACCGGCACGACGTTGCTGTCGAAGTTGCGCAATTCGGTGAAGGGCGCGCCGTACCAGCCTACCGCCTCGACTGCGAGTTCGGTTACCTTCTGCCCCACTTCGGTGCCGCGCATCTTGACGATCGACGCCTGGGTCCCCGGGTTCTGGCCGGACTTCATGCTCGAATAGAACATCAGCTCGTTCATTTCGACGGCGTCGATCTCCATCTCGAGCGCGGCGACCTTCTCGCGCCACTTCGGGTCCTGAGAAAGCGGCTCGCCACCATCGAGTTGCGTGTGGGCAAGCTCTTTCAGGTGACGGAACGCCTTGCGTAGACGCGGACCGAAAGCCTGCCCGCCGCGCTCGAACTCGAGCAGGTACTTGGCGTAAGTCCAACCCATGTTTTCCTCGCCGACCCGGTTCTCGACCGGAACCTTCACGTCGGTGAAGAACACCTGGTTGACCTCATGGCGCATCGGCGTGCGTGTACCGTCGACCAGGTAAATCGGATCGACCTTGATGCCGGGCGTCTTCATGTCGATTAGCAGGAAGGAGATGCCCTCCTGGCGTTTGCCCTCGTTCGAGGTTCGCACCAGGCAGAACATCCAGTCCGCCCAATGCGCGTTCGTCGTCCAGATCTTCTGGCCGTTGACGACGTAGTGGTCTCCCACCCGCTCCGCCTTTGTCCGCAGGCTGGCCAGATCGGAGCCTGAGCCCGGCTCGCTATAGCCCTGGCACCACAACTCCTCGGCGGCCGCAATCTTCGGAAGAAAGCGCTTCTTCTGGGCCTCGCTGCCGTACTTCATCAGGACGGGCGCAACCATCTTCAGGCTGAACGACGACAGATAGGGCGAATCCGCCCGTGCCATCTCCATCTCGAAGATGAACTTCTGCGTCGAGTTCCAGCCCGTGCCGCCATGCTCCTTGGGCCAGTTCGGGCAGAGCCAGCCCTTCCCGGCGAGCTTCCTCTGCCACTGCAGGAGCCGCTCCTTCGAGACATGGCTCGACCGGCTGCGCCGGCTCTCTTCCGCCACTTCCGGCGGCATGTTGGCGGTGATCCAGTCGCGCACTTCCTTCTGAAAGGCGAGTTCCTCGGCGTTGAAGGCGAGATCCATGGCTCAGAGCCCCAGCATGACCTTCGACATGATCCCGCGCTGCACCTCCGACGAGCCGCCGTAGATCGTCATCTTGCGGCCGTTGAAGTAGCGCGGCGCCAGCACGTCGACGCCCTCAGGGCCGATCGGCTCGACGTTGGAGTTCCAGGTGCGCGGCTCGGGGAACGGGATCGAGTACCAGGAAGCGGCCTCGACCGCGTATTCCTGCACCTGCTGCATTACTTCCGTGCCACGCAGCTTGATCATCGACGACAGTGGGCCCGGGTTCTGGCCCGAAGCGAGCTTGGAATAGAAATCCATCTCGAACATCTCAAGGCCCGAGATCTCGATGTCCATCCGCGCCAGCTTCTCGCGCCAGGCGACGTCGGATAGGATCGAGTCCTCGCCTTCCGGCATCGCCTTCGCCAGCACCTTCAGCCGTTCGAAACTGGAACGAAGGCGCGGGCTGTATGGATTGCCGCCGCGCTCGAACTCGAGCAGGTATTTGGCGTAGGTCCAGCCCTTGTTTTCCTCGCCGACCCGATTCGACACCGGCACCTTCACGTCGGTGAAGAACACCGAGTTCACTTCCTGCGTGCCCGCCCGATTGCCGTCGGCGGTGATGATCGGCTCGACCGAGATGCCCGGCGTCTTCATGTCGATCAGCAGGAAGGAAATTCCCTCCTGCGGCTTGCCCTCGTTCGAGGTCCGGACCAGGCAGAAGATCCAGTCGGCGGTTTGCGCCAGGGTCGTCCAGGTCTTCTGGCCGTTCACGATATAGAAGTCGCCGTCGCGGACGGCCTTGGTGCGCAGGGATGCGAGATCCGAACCCGAGCCCGGCTCGCTATAGCCCTGGCACCAGATCAGGTCGGAATTCAGCATCGGTGGCAGGTGCTGCTTCTTCTGGGCGTCCGAGCCGTATTTCATGATCACCGGCGCGCACATCTTGGGGCCGAATGGCGAGGTGCCGGGGGCCCCGGCCTTCGCCATCTCCATCTCGAAGATGTACTTCTGCGTCGTGGTAAAGCCCGGACCGCCAAATTCCTTCGGCCAGCCGGTGCACAGCCACCCCTTCTTCGCCAGGCGCTTCTGCCAGTCGATCAACCGCTCCTTCGGCAGGTAGGCGTTGCGGGAGGCCTTCAGCTCGCCCTTGAGCTCGGGCATGAAATTATCCTTCAGCCAATCGCGGACTTCCTGCTGAAACGCCAGCTCTTCCTTACCGAACGTGAGATCCATTGGGGGCTCCTCCAGGGCCGCGAAAGTACCGCGCCACGTTCCGTGCCGTAAAGCGCCCGGCCGCGCTACATTCGGGGAGCAAAAAGACCGGGAGAGAGCATGGTTCACCGCATCCGCCGCGTCGTCACGGGACATGACCGCGATGGTAAATCGATCTTCGTCATGGACGGCAAGGCGCCGAACATCCTCGAAATGGCCTCGATGCCGGGAGTGGCGCTCACCGATCTGTGGCGAACCAGGACATCGCCCGCCTCCAATGCCGGCAACGCCGACGCTGCCACCGGCAGGATCAAGCTCGCGCCGCCGTCCAGCGGTACCATTCTTCGCATCGTCGAGTTTCCGCCGGACACCGCGTGGCGCGGCTCGGCCGATGCAAAGAAGGCGTTCGCGTCGATCGGCGCCGGCGGCGCGCCGGACCATGGCTCAAGCGACGCCATGATGCATGCCACGGCCACGGTCGATTACATCATCGTGCTGAAGGGCGAGATCTGGGCAATTCTCGACCAGGGCGAGAAGCTCCTCAAACAGGGCGACGTGCTGATCCAGCGCGGCACCAATCACTCCTGGAGTGTGCGCAGCAAGGAGCCGGCCGTCGTCGCCGCGGTCCTGGTCGGTGCCCGGCCGACCGGCCGCCTCACCCGGCGCAAGCCGAAGGCGACCGCCAGACGCGGCAAGAAACGCTGATGGCTCCCACCGTCCAGAAGGTCGCCGGCAACGAGACGTTGCCGACGCGAGCCGATGTCGTCGTGATCGGCGGCGGTATCGCAGGCGTCGCTGCCACCTACGCGCTGGCGAAAAAGGGCATCAAGGCTGCGCTCATAGAGAAGGGCAACATCGCAGGCGAACAGAGCAGTCGGAATTGGGGGTGGTGCCGGCAGCAGCATCGCGATCTGCGCGAGCTACCGCTCGCGATGAAGAGCCTGGAAATCTGGAGCGGCCTGAACGCCGAACTCGGTGCCGAAACCGGCTTTCGTCGCACCGGCCTCGTCTACGTCACCGACCGTCCCGCCGACTTCGCGCAGTGGGAGGACTGGACGCTCCGCGCTCGCGACTTTCAGATGCACAGTCGAATCCTCACGCCGGCCGAAGCCAAGGAACTGACCCCCGGCAGCATGCCGGAATGGATCGGCGGAATTCATTCGCCGACCGACGGCCGCGGCGAGCCGTCCCTTGCAGTGCCGGCGATCGCTGAGGCGGCCCGCAAACTCGGCGCCACGCTTCACCAATATTGCGCCGCGCGTGGGCTCGACATCCAGGCCGGCAAGGTCGCGGGCGTGATCACCGAGAAGGGATTGATCCGCTCCGACGCCGTGCTCGTTGCCGGCGGCTCATGGAGCTCGCTGTTCTGTCGTCGCCACGGCATCCGCCTGCCGCAGGCCGGTGTGCGCTCGACCTCGTTCGCCACCAAGCCAGCTCCGGAGGTCACCACCGGCGGCCTATCCCTGCCGGACGTCACGCTGCGCCGCCGGCTTGATGGCGGCTACACGATCGGCCTCGGCGGCCGCGGGCTCGTCGAGCTTTCGCCACAGGGCCTGCTTTATGCGCGAGACTTCTGGCCGACCCTCAAGAAGCGCTGGACTGGCGTAACGATGGGCATCGGCCGCTCCTTTTTCGATGGACCGGAATCATTCGCGAACTGGTCGTTCGACCGGACGACGCCGTTCGAGAAGCATCGCACGCTCGATCCGCGGGCCGATCCCAGGTTGGTCACGCAGGGGCTGACACGGCTTGCCGAACAGTATCCCGTGCTGAAAGGCCTTGAGGTCGCCGAGCAATGGGGCGGGCTGATCGATTCGACGCCGGACGGCATCCCGGTGATCTCCGCGGTCGATCCCCTGCCCGGCCTGTTCCTCTCGACCGGTTTCACCGGCCATGGCTTCGGCATCGGACCGGCAGGCGGCCGTCTCGCTGCCGACATCGTTGCCGGAGATCCGCCGATCGTCGATCCCGCGCCCTTCCGCTACAGCCGCATGATTGATGGCACCGACCTCGGCGCGCCAGGCATGTTTTGACGTTCAGCCCTTCGGCTGGATCGACTCGAAATAGTCGCGATACTGCTGGCGCAGCGCCCGCTCGGTCGCCCCGGCGTCGTAAGCCGGTGAAATCAAGGGGGCCGCTGCAGTCACCTTCATCACGACGAAGGCGCGATAACGGTCGACCAGGAGCGAGGCCGGATAACGCCCGACGAGGGACGCGAACTCCGGCGTTCCCTTTGCGACGACCCGGGCCGTTCCCTTGAACCGATAACCCTTGCGCGCAAAGGGATCGACGAAATTGATTTCCATTACCGGTTGGCGCGCGATGTTGGCCATGGTCCCGGGCGAGCGGATTTCGGCGAACACGAGGTGCTCGTCGTCCAGCACCTGCATCGTGCCTTTTGGCGAGAGATTGGGAGTGCCGTCGGCGTTTACCGTCGCGACGAAGCCGAGCTTCTGTTCGTCCACGACGCGCTTCATGTCGCCCGTCAGCATCATCGGCCCTACTCCGGCTTGGCGCCCGATGCCCTTACGATCGGGTCCCAGAACGCCAGTTGGCTGTTGAAGTATTTCGTCGCCTCCTCCGGTGTCGACTGCACAGGCGAGATCGCGAGTTCCCCCATGCGCTTGGTGACCTCGGATGCCGCCAAAGCCTTGTTGAAGGCCGCGTTCAGCTTCTCGACGACCGGTCGCGGCGTCCCGGCCGGTGCCTGAGCCACGTACCAGGTGTCGATCGAGAACTTGAACCCAGTGACTTCCTCTACTGTGGGCACGTCGGGCAGCGGCGCGATGCGCTTGTCGGCAGCCACCGCGAGCACCCGCAACTTGCCGGCGTCGATGAAGCCTTTGCTCGAGCCCAGCGTATCGATCTGGTAGGCGTGGCGGCCGGCAACGGTGTCGATCAGACCCGGCGCCGAGCCGCGATAAGGCACGTGCAGCGCCTTGGCGCCGACCTTCTCGGCGAACAGAAACCCTGCCATGTGAATGATGCCGCCGTTACCCGACGAGGCGTAGGAGTACTTCTCCGGTGCCTCGCGCAGCATGGCAATGAGCTGCTTCAGATCCTTGGCGCCGTCGGCCGGCGCCACGATGATCAGCGGCACGCTCGCGACATAGGAAATGCCGGTGAAGGCTTTTTCAGCGTCGTAGCTCAGCGACTTGCCGTAGATCGCAGGGAAGACCGCGTTGGTCGACGGCGCCAGCAGCAGCGTGTAGCCGTCCGGCGAAGCGGTTGCGACGCCCGCTGTGCCGATGCCGCCCGAGGCGCCGGCCTTGTTCTCCACGATGACGGTCTGACCGAGTAACTGCGACAGTTGCGGCTGCAGGAGGCGCGCCACGACGTCGGTCGGACCGCCGGCGCCGGCCGGAACGATCAGCCGAACCGGACGGTCGGGAAAGGCGCCTTGTGCCGTCGCTCGCGACGCGATGGCAGCAGGCGCGAGCACGGCGCCTGCACTCGCCGCCAGGACATCGCGGCGGCCGAACTTCTTCATGCTTTCCTCCCAATATTGTCGGCTATGCTGCGCCAAAGGACGGAGGAACCGCAATGGCCCAGTGCACGGCGAAGCGCATCAATCGCGCCATCGAACTGCTGGAAGCGGACCAGGCGCTCTACTATGACGGCCCGCACACCGGTCACGTTCTGACCTACGACCAGGGAAAGAAGGACGCCAAGACCTGGGCCGACTACATCAATGTCGGCATGGAACACGGCGCCTTCGACATGACTGGGCTTGAAGCCTACATGCGCGGCCTTGTCGATGGTGGTCCCACCAACTCGGGCCATCGTACGCCGACGGTGATCGTCGAGGCGCCGGTCAACGGCACTGACGGCCAGAATGTCGCCTTCAACGCCTGGCAGTTCCGCCAGATTTTGGCGCGCGGCGCTCACGGGATTTTGCTCTGCCAGGCCGAGAACGCCGACGCGGTTCGAGAGTTTGTCCGCGCCTGCCGGTTCCCGCATCACAAAAATGGCGCTGACAAACTCGGCATCGGCAGCCGCGGCCGTGGCTCCGAGCCGACCGCGGCACCGATCTGGGGCATCGATCAGAGCGAGTATTTCGAGCGCTGCGAGCCGTGGCCCCTGTCGCCCGAGGGCGAACTGTTGCTCGGTGTAAAGATCGAGAGTCCGCCTGGCGTGAAGAACTGCGAGGAAATCCTGGCGGTGCCTGGATTGGGATTTGCCGAGCTGGGACCGGGCGATCTTGGCCTCTCTCTGGGTTACACTACCCTGCAGCGCCGTCCCTATCCGCCGGAGATGGAAGCGGCACGCGCCAAGGTCTTCGCCGCCTGCCGGAAGAACAAGCTCGCCTTCCTCGAAGGCCAACGCCCCGACACCATTGTCGCTGCCCTCGACGAGGGGGTGCGGGTGGTCGCCGGCCACAATCCGGAAGTCGCCAAGCTCGGCCGCGCGCATCAGAAGCGCACCATGCCGGTGTGACGGATGGCCAAACCTCTTCGAATCGCCAACGCATCACTGGCCGATGTCCTTCGGGCGCTGACCTCGGGCGCGATCAGCAGCAGCGCGCTGACCAGGGCGTATCTCACCCGGATCAAGGCCCTGGATCGCGGCGGGCCGAAACTCAACTCCGTCCGCGAGATCAATCCCGACGCGCTCGCGATTGCCAAAGGCCTCGACGACACAAGACCGTCTGGGAGGAAGCCGCTGGCCGGCGTGCCGATCTTGCTGAAGGACAATATCGCCACAGGCGATAGACAGCACACCACGGCCGGTTCGATCGCGTTGAAAGATGTACGCGCCCGCGACGATGCCACTCTGGTGAAACGGCTGCGTGCAGCCGGTGCGGTGATCCTCGGCAAGGCGAACCTGACCGAGTTCGCCAACATCCTCACGCTCGACATGCCGGCGGGCTACAGTTCGATCGCCGGGCAGGTGAAGAACCCCTACGTTCCCGACCGGTTCGACAAGCGCGGTATCCCGGTCGTGCTGCCGGGCGGATCGAGCGGCGGTTCAGCCGTGTCGGTGGCCGCCGGCCTGTGTGCCGCGGCGATCGGCACCGAAACGTCGGGCTCCCTGCTCAGTCCCGCCACTCAGAACGGCCTGGTCACGGTCAAGCCAACCGTCGGCCTGATCAGCCGCGCCGGCGTGATCCCGATATCGCACAGCCAGGACACGGCCGGCCCCCTGACCCGCACCGTGCAAGATGCCGCGATCTTGCTGAACGTGCTGGCGGCGCGCGACCCGCGCGATCCTGCAACACGAGCACTGAAGCGACCATCCGACTACGTGGCGCATCTCGACAAGGACGGCCTCAAGGGCTCACGTATCGGATTGCCGAGTGACCCGGACGATCCCCTGAACGACGTCTATTTCGGCAAGCTGCCGCCGCGCTCGAGGACGGTGATGGCGAGGGCGATCGAGGTGCTGAAGGACCTCGGGGCCACCATCGTGCGTGCCAATATTCCGACCGCGGGCTGGGTCGGCGGCCCAGGCA
>CAYZQZ010000144.1:0-8923 GCA_964480235.1 uncultured Reyranella sp.
TACACCCGCGAGTCGAGCTTGGCCTGGATGCTCTGCATCCAGGCCTCCCGCGACATGAAGCGCGGACGGCTGCGGCACATCGCTTCGGTGCGCCGCAGAATTTCGTCGTTGGATTGGTCGAGATCGAGCGGCTCGCCGCAGGGCTGCGGCGTGTAGAAGGGCGTGTCGCAGTACATCTCGACCGGATTGCCCTCGGGATCGCGGAAGTAGAAAGCCCAGGCGTTGCCGTGATCGGTGATGCGCTCGGGCGCGATTCCTTCCTTGCGCAGGGCCTCGCGGTAGCCCTTCAGCGTGTCGATCGAATCGAGGCGAAACGAGATCTGGTTCACCGGATTGTAGGTGACGTCCTTCGAGCGTCCGTCGAACAGCACGAACTGGTGATGGCACTCGGGATTCTGCGTCATGAAGACCACGTTGGCGCCGGAGCGCGCCTGGCCGCGGTCGCTGATCACGAAGCCCATGATGCGGGTGTAGAAGTCGACCATGCGATCGAGGTCGACGGCATGAATGCCGAAATGGGTGAGTTGCGCATTGAGTACCGGCATGGCGAAGGACTCCGCAAAGACCCGAAGCACGCTGGCTCCGATCGACATGAAGTCTATCACGATGGGGCGCCACGGTTTCCCGCGACGCCCCATCGCAGCCGTCTGCCGCGCTCGATGGAAGCGCGGTGCCGTCAGGCGAAAGTGCCGACGGCTGTCGTGATGCGCTGGAACTGCGCTCCCGTCACCAGCGCCTTCAGGATGCGCTGGAAGTGGGGATGGCCTGCGCCCGACAGGATGTACTGCCAGCGATAGGCCTTCAGGAAATGCCGGCCGATCGCCTCGGTTTCGTCCGTCTCCAGCCGACGGCCGCAGGCGGTGGCGAAGTACGCCGCGTCGGAGGCCGCCTGCACCTGCAGCAGGGCGTCGACCGCCGAGACCAGGTCGATGAAATCGTCGACACCGCGGTCGCGCTCCTCGTCGCCCAGCGTGGCGTCGAGACGCTTCAGTTCCAGCTCGTCGAGCACCGCGTGCTGGCGTTCGTCCTTCCAGTGATGAAGGAAGACATCCTTGAACAGCTCGGAGAGGCCCGGATCGGGCGCGATGCTTTCGCGGTAGTGGAGCTGCACGAACAGCTCGATGTGCAGGGTCAGCATCAGCACCGACCAGGTGCTGCGCGACAGCACGGCGCGCGCCACCGCGTCGGGATCGACATCGAAGCGGTAGCCGGCCGGCATGACGGCAGCAATCATCTCCTCGATCTGCCGGAACATCGCCTGATGCTTGATCTCTTCGTCGCTGAAGCGCACCAGCGCCTCGAGCGCGTGCTGATCGCCCAACGTGTGATCGCGCCCGACCTCGATCAGCTTGGCGGTGATGAAGCGCTCGACCAGGCCAAAGATGTTGGCATAGGTGCGACCCTGGATCTGGCTGATCAGTCGCGTCTCGGCGTCCGACAGCGCAAGCTCCCGAACAAGCGACAGGCCGTCGGGGAGGTACTTGGCCTCGGTGTCGAAGCGGCGACCGCGGATGACGTCGCGATCGATGTCCCAACGCCCGGCCTTCGAGGCCTCGATGCAGCGCAGGTACCTGGCGGTGTCGGCAGACGGGGAAATGGCGTTCATTCTTCCCTCCGGTGACTGGACCGTCCACGCGGACGATCCTTCTGTCGCGCCATGTACGACCGCGTCCGCAGGGCCACCATGATCGGAGCGCCGGAAGGAATGATCGGGACGCCGAATTTCTCGCCGCAATTGCGCCACGAAGGAAAGCGTGCCGCAATTGACGAATCGGAAAGGGCGCCGCGGTTGCCCGCGGCGCCCCTGATCGGAGACGTCTCCTGCTGTCCGACGCTTAGTTGGTGAGGGCCGGCTTGGCCTGCGCCTCGATGGTGATCGCCCGGGCCTTCTTCTCCTCGGGGATCTCACGCACCAGCTCGATAGTGAGCAGGCCATTGGCGAGCTTCGCGCCGGCCACCTTCACGTGATCGGCGAGCTGGAAACGGCGCTCGAAGTTGCGGCCAGCGATGCCGCGATAGAGGAACTCCTTGCCCTCGTCGGCATTCGGCGCGCTCTGGCCGGTAACCAGGAGCTCGTTCTCCTTCTGGGTCAGATTGAGCTCGGCCTCCGAGAAGCCTGCCACGGCCATGACGATCCGGTAGGCATTGTCGCCCGCCTTCTCGATATTGTACGGGGGGTAGCCGTTACCGGCGTTTTGGCCCGCGACGTTGTCGAGCAGGTCGAAGCCCCGGTCGAAGCCGACGGTGGCACGGTAGAACGGCGAATAGTCGAATCCACGCATTTTAGTCATCCTCCAGTGAGCGATGTCCGATGTCGCCGCCCCGGTATGGGCGCGGCTGACAACGATGATTTAGGAACCGTCCGGCGCCCTTCAAGAGGGCTGAAAAGGATCGGAAAGGGAAAAATTCTCTCCTACAGGGTCCGGGCAAAAGGATTTGCCGGAAGCCCGAAAACCTTCGGCAAACCCGCCCATGGCGAATGTGCGAAGACGGGCCAGATCGAAATCACATCGATCGGGAGTTCCGTGATGCTGCAGTTCATCGACCGCCACCCCGCCGCCTCGCTCTGGCTGATCGCCGTCGGGCAGGGGGCTGCCATGCTCGGGCTGAACGTCCTGCTGCGCTACCTCGTCGCCTGAAGCGGCTGCGGCCGGGGACTACGTCCATGAAGCACCTTCCGCTCTTCTTCGATCTCGCCGGCCGCAAGGTAGTGGTGGTCGGCAACGGTCCGATGGCCGAGCGCCGCATCGCGCTCGCGAGGTCCGCCGGCGCCGACGTGCGCCAGGTCGAGAAGGCTCAGCCCGCCGACCTGCGCGCGGCCGTCGCGGTCCTTGTCGCCACCGGCGATCTCGAGCGCGATACGGAAGCCCAGCGGAGCGCCAGGTCGGCCGGCGTGCCGGTCAATGTCGCGGACCGGCCGCACCTCAGCGATTTCATCATGCCGGCCATCGTCGATCGCGACGACGTCGTGGTCGCGATCTCCACCGGCGGCGCGTCGCCCACGCTCGCGACCATCCTGCGCGGCCGCATCGAGGCGCTGCTACCCGAGCGCATCGGCGTACTGGCGCGCCTCGTCCAGACCTTCCGCGCCCAGGCCAATGCCCTGATCGCTCAGCCGGCCGAACGCCGCGGCTTCTGGCGCCGCCTGATCGAGGGGCCGGCGGCGAGGCTTGCCCTGGCCGGTGACGATGCCGGCGCCCGCCGGGTCGCGCTCGCCGAACTGAACGATGCCCGTCGCGGTCTGAAGCCGGTCGGCATCGCCCACATCGTGGGCGCCGGACCGGGAGATCCCGATCTTCTCACCCTGCGCGCCGCACAGCTTCTTCAGGAAGCCGACGCCATCCTGCACGACGCGCTGGTGCCGCCGGCGATCCTGGCCCGCGCCCGGCGAGATGCCGAGTTCGTGGCTGTCGGCAAGCGGGCCGGGTCGGCCGCCGGCCTGGGGCAGCGCGAAATCGAGGTCGAGATGATCCGCCGCGTGCGTGTCGGCCAGACCGTGGTGCGCCTGAAGGCGGGCGATCCCTTCGTGTTTGGCCGTGGCTTGGAGGAGGCCGACGCGCTGCGCAGCGCCGATCTGCCGTTCTCCGTGGTTCCCGGCATCACCGCGGCGCTGGGCGTCGCGGCGTCGGTGGGCGTGCCGCTCACCGACCGGCGCCTCGCTTCGTCGGTGACTTTCCTGAGCGGCCATGCCGCGGAGGATTCCGATCCGGCTTCGGCCAAAGGTCACACTTACGTCGTGTACATGGGAACGCGCGAAGCCGCCGCCGTGCGCGACCGCCTGCTGGACGCCGGTCTCCACCCCAAGACACCGGTCGCCATCGTCGAGAACGGAACTCGCGCCGACGAGCGCGTTTCGAAGGGCTCACTTATCGACCTGGCGCGGCTCGCCGCTGGCCACACCACACGCGGCGACGCCGGTCCCAGCCTCATCATCGCGGGGGAGGTCGCTGCGTTCGCCCAATCCCGTCTTCAGTCCCGCTCCGAACCCCTCCTGGCAAAGGTTTCCTGACATGGCCAAGAACATCAGCGGCGACCTGCAGGTCGTTTCCGCCAACCGCCTCGGCGACGGTGTCGTGGTCTTCCTTGACGATGCCGGCGATTGGTCGCCTGTCCTGGCGCACGCGGCTGTCGCGCACGGCGAGCGCGAGGCCGCGATCCTGCTGCGGCGTGGCCAAGTCGAGGGCTTCGGCGTCATAGAGCCGTTCCTGGTCGCCGTTGCCGAGGACGACGACGGCACGCTGCAGCCGCTCTCCCTGCGCGAAAAGATCCGCGCCTCGGGGCTCACCTTCGAGGCCATTGCGGCCGAGGCGGTGCGCTATGCCTGACACCCATTTCTACCGCTACGACCAGTACGACCGCACGCTGGTCTCCGAGCGCGTCGACCAGTTCCGCGACCAGGTGCGCCGACGCCTGGCGGGCGAGCTCACCGAAGAGCAGTTCAAGCCTCTCAGGCTGACGAACGGCCTCTATTTGCAGCTCCACGCCTACATGCTGCGGATCGCCATCCCGTACGGCACGCTGTCGTCCCGCCAGCTGCGCAAGCTCGCGGAGATCTCGCGCCGGTACGATCGTGGCTACGGCCATTTCACGACGCGCCAGAACCTGCAGCTGAACTGGATCCGACTGGAGGACGCGCCGGACGCGCTGGCAGCGCTGGCTGAGGTCGACATGCATGCCATGCAGACCAGCGGCAACCTGATCCGCAACGTCACCGCCGATCACTTCGCCGGCGCCGCCGCCGACGAGATCGATGACCCGCGCATCTGGTGCGAGATCGTGCGTCAGTGGTCGACGCTGCATCCCGAATTCAGCTTCCTTCCGCGAAAATTCAAGATCGCCATCACCGGCTCGCCCAACGATCGTGCCGCCGTGAGGGTGCACGATGTCGGGCTTCGGCTGTGGCGGAATGACAAGCGTGAAGTCGGATTCGAGGTCATCGTGGGCGGCGGTCTCGGCCGCACGCCGATGATCGGAAAGACCTTGCGCGAGTTCCTGCCAAGAGATGAACTGCTCGCCTATCTGGAAGCCGTGCTGCGTGTCTACAACCGTTATGGACGGCGAGACAATCTCTACAAGGCCCGCATCAAGATCCTGGTCCATGAGATCGGGGTCGAGAAGATGCGGGCCGAAGTCGAGGCCGAGTACGCCGCCAACAAGGATGGCGCGCTCAGGCTCGCGCCCGAGACTATCGAAGCGATCGCCGCGCAGTTCGCGCCGCCGGAACTGCTGCCGCGCAAGACGGTGTCGGCCACGGTCGAGCACATGAAGCTCGAGGAACCGGAGTTCGCACGCTGGCTGAAGTCCAACGTCGCGCCGCACCGCGTTCCCGGCTATGCGATCGTGACCGCGTCGCTGAAGCCGGCGGGCGCGCCGCCGGGCGACGCGAGCGCCGCCCAGATGGAAGGTGTCGCCGACATCGCCGAACTGTGGAGTGAGGGTGAGATCCGGGTCAGCCACGAGCAGAATCTGGTGCTGCCGCATGTCGCCATCGAGCACCTGCCGTCGGTCTGGAAGGCTCTCGACCATCTCGGCTTCGCCGAAGCCAATGTCGGCAAGATCACCGACATAATCGCCTGCCCGGGCCTTGACTATTGCGCGCTGGCGAACGCGCGCTCGATCCCGGTGGCGCAGCGAATCTCGAACCACTTCGCGAGCCTGGCGAAGCAGCACGATATCGGCGACCTGAAGATCAAGATCTCCGGCTGCATCAATGCCTGCGGCCATCATCACGTCGGCCATATCGGCATTCTGGGCGTCGACAAGAACGGCACCGAGCTCTACCAGCTCAGCCTTGGCGGCGACGTCGATTTCGGCAGGACCTCGATCGGCACGATCCTCGGTCCGGCGGTGACCGCCGACAAGGTGGTCGAGGCGGTCGATGCGCTGGTCGCGACCTATCTCGATCATCGCGGCGAAGGCGAGCGCTTCGTCGACACCTACCGCCGTATCGGCGAGCAGCCCTTCAAGGAGCGGGTCTATGGCGCTGTTTAGGCTCAACCCGACGGCGCCTGAGTTTCCGGCGATTGCTCTCGCCAACACCGACGAGGTGACGGCGCTAGGTGACCGGTTGGCCGGCGTGAAGTTGGTGGTGCTGAACTTCCCGAAATTCACCGATGGCCGCGCCTACAGCCAGGCCCGCCTGCTGCGTGAGCGTCTGGGCTATGCTGGCGAACTGCGGGCCACCGGCGTGGTGCTGCTCGACCAGTTGCCGTTCCTGCTGCGCTGCGGCTTCGATTCCTTCGAGAGTGATCAGCCGGGCTTCGGCGAGGCGCTCGAAAAGGCGCGCACCCTGTTCAGCGTGGTGTATCAGCCGGTCGGCGACGGCCGTACCACTGCAGCCGAACTGCGCTTGCGCCAGTTGCGCCAGCCGGTGTCGCTGGCGGCGGACTGATTTCGGGGCTCAGGACTCCGGCTGTTCTGCCAGCCATCGCCGTGCTTCTCGCTCGTCGAGAAAGGCGCGGCCAGGCCGGCCCGATGGCTTCCCGAGATTGAGGAAGCGCGCCGCAAGTTCCTGGGACTGTACGTCGCCTGCGACGATCGCCAGGGCGCCGCGGCGCTCCAGATGGGTTGCGTAGGCGCTGATGCGGGCGGCCAGCGACATCAACTCCGCATTGAGATCGACGTATTTGGCGATCGAGCGGCGGCCGTCGAACAACTTCCGATAGGGGATGGCGCCCTGAACGACCAGGGCATCGAGGAAGTCTTCGATATCCTTCAGTGTGACGTCGCCCTCGGCCAGCGCCTCGACGTGGCGAGCGGCGTGGTCGATCTTGAAACTGATGGCCATGGGATTTCCGATGACGGTCAGGCGCCCGCGCCGCGCGGTTCGCCGGGGCGCCGGGGTGGCGCCCGAAGTTCTTCCTCGATCGCAATCCGATCGAGCCATCTGCGGGCGTCGTCGACACGGCGGAACAGCATGGCCGGCCGGCGCGCCATTCCGAGATTCATGAACCGGCGCAGTAATTCGACGATGCGCTCGTTCTGCGCCACCAAGGCCAGCGGCCCGCGCGGGTCGTGCACCGAATAGGCGCTGACACGGGCACCCAAAACCATGACGTCGGCGTCAGAAAGTTCGGCCGTTGCGCGGCTGGCGTCGAACAGCTTCGGATAAGGCATGGCGTTCTCGACCACCAGCCGATCGAAATAGGCGAGCACGTCGTCGAGCGTGACGGGACCTGTAGCCTCGACGTAGACGAAGCGCTTGTCGTGATCGATTGTGCAGCGGATGGGCATGGCCGGCGGGACTTAGCCCGATGCAGCCGGCTGGGGCAAGCGGTTGGGACGCGTGAAGCGCGGTTGTGTGCGAACTAGTGGCGGGCGACCTGCGCGGCGACGCAGCGCCATCGGTCGCCTTGCTTGGCCCAGATGTCGGTGTAGCGCCCGCCGCCCGGCTGTCCGTCCGGTCTAGTGTAGCTGGTTCGTGCATGGATGATCGCGAAATTGCCCATGACGCGCACATTCACGTCGTGGCATTTCAGGTTAGAGATCGCTGCTTTCGGCGCGATCTGTTCGAGGAAGCCCGCCTTGTCGACAAGCGAGCCATCGGGGTTGGTGTTGAGGAAATCCTCGGTCAGCATCTCGCCGAACCACTCGATGTCCGATTCCTGTACGGAGCGAATGTAACCCTCGTTCAGGTGGGCCAGGGTTTCGGGGTCGCTCATCGCCGTGCTCCTTCGTGCTGAAGCAGCCACTGCTTGCGTGCCAGGCCGCCGCCATACCCCGTCAGGCTGCCGTTCGAGCCTATCACGCGGTGGCAGGGCACCACCACGCCGATCGGGTTCTGCCCGTTGGCCAGGCCGACCGCACGGACGGCCTTCGGCTTGCCGATGCGGCGCGCCAGTTCGGCGTAGCTGATCGTCGTGCCGCATCTGATGCCGCGCAGAGCCTTCCACACGCTCTTCTGGAACGGCGTGCCCGCGGTCTGCACCGGCAGCTTGTCGATGATCGACAACTCGCCTTTGAAGTAGCGCCGCATTGCCGCGGAAAGTCCGCTTGGATCGCGCGTCGCCTTCAGCACGTACTTGCCCTTGCCATACTGTCGGTCGAGCAGCTTCTTCATGCGCGCTTCGTGGTCGGTCCAGTCGATGGTGCGCAGATTGCCGTCGCGGTCGGCGATCAGGATCATCTCGCCGGTCGGCGTGGCGATGCGGTCGATCAGCAGCTCCAGTATGGGATCAGGCATGGGCGGCCACCCTGAGATGTTGTTCAGCGTAGGCATGCCAGGGCCGCCAGGCGGATGGCGCGTTGATGCGGAGGTCGGCAGGCGGCGCATCGTGGTCCCAGTCCCCGGGCGCGCGCAGTCCGGGCCGCTTGGCGATCAGCGGCGCGAGACGGGGGTCGCGCGCGAGATGCTGGTCGATGGTGGCGATGTCGGCGCCGAGATCGAACACGCGCTTCACGCGTGCCACGATGGCGGGCAGTGCGCGCACCTCGGGGAACAGGATGGTGACGGCCACCGCGTTGCGTTCCGGCAGGTGCGTCACCGCGACCGAGCCCTTCCTGCCGTCGAGCTCGATCTCGCGATGCCAGACGCCGTCTTCGACCCGTTCGATCCGCCTGCGCGCCCGCAAGCGCAGCGCATCGAGCATGGCTTCCCAGTCGTAGGGCGGCCGGTAACCCAGCTTCAAGGTCACGCCTTCTCGCGCCGAATTGTCGACGCCCTGCTTGCGCCGCAGGGAGGAGGGCGGTCGGCCGAACAGCTTGGCGAAGGTCTCGTTGAAGCGTCGCACACTGCCGAAGCCGGCCGAAAGTGCCACTTCGGTCATCGGCAATTGCGTGTCGTGGATCAGCTGCTTGGCGAACAGCACGCGCCTCGTCTGCGCCACGGCGATCGGCGACGCCCCCAGATGCTGGCTGAACAGTCGGCGCAGTGATCGGCCCCCACGAGGTGGTCCAGGTATTACGTTAGTAGAAGCCGTCGTTT
>CAYZQZ010000145.1:0-1851 GCA_964480235.1 uncultured Reyranella sp.
TTGTTCTGCATGATCTTGAGAAACACATCCTCCTTCAGGCCGCTCAACGTAGCGAAGTAGGGATTTGAGGCGGCGTTGCAGACCATGGTGGCGATCCTGCCGTAGGCCTTGCGCGCCTCGGCGACTAAAGTCTCGAGCTGGGCCTTGTCCGAGATGCTGGCGGCAACCGCGGTCGCTTCGCCACCCTTGTCCTTGATCGCCCTCACGACCTCCTCGCAGGCCGGCAGCTTGCGGCTGGAGACCACGACCTTGGCGCCATGCGCGGCCATCTGCTCGCAGATCGAGCGGCCAATGCCGCGGCTGCCTCCCGTGACGACCGCGACCTTGCCGGATAGATCAAACATGCTTGCGCTGGTCATATTGCCTTCTCGTTCCCTTCCAAGGGCGGTTGATTGCCCCCGCCCACCAGGCACCCTGCCTAGCATTGGCTCTTGGTGATCGCTCCTGTACCACGCCCCGGCGTACCCCCGCTTCGGATCCGGCGCTCTCTCGAAGGACTCCAATTCGCAGAAGTCATCCGAGCCCGTGTTCACATCCAGGTCTCGCCGGAGACCCAAACAGGATCAAAATCGGAACTTCTTCTCGATTCGCCGCCTCCTGCGCGGAACGCTTCCCTTGAGGGCACTGCGAGCACTTCGTCATGACACTGTTGAAATCAAATAGATAATGGCCGCCCCCGCAGACTCCCTCATAATGGTCAGGGGTATGGGCTTGGGGGCCTGAATCGATGGCTGAACCGGAATTGGACGACGCCGCAAAAGGCGAGCGGGAAAACCGTACGCTGTTGCAACGCCTGTCGGGTCTTGCATTCGGCTCGCCTGCTCCCCGCCCGGCCGACCAGGACGTCACGGACGAGGTCCGCAAGGCGCGAATCGCCAGCACGATGCAGGCTTTCCTCGCGCACCGCGAAGCCTACGTGCGCTCGCTGCTCGCCAGCGAGCAAGTGTCTCCGGAAACCACCTATGCCCTCGGTGAGGCGATCTACGCCTACTTTCGCCACCGCCAGATTCTCCTGAGCAGCGCGGAGCTTCGCGAGCTATCGGCACCGGTCATCGAACAGTGGACGGCGGCCGCCAAGGCCCCACCACGAGGACCCGACGTCGCCGAGGCCGAAGCGCCGCACGCAGACGCCACAATTCAAACGCAGGAAGCCGCTGTCGAAAGTACAAATACCGAGCAGTCGAGCCACATCGCGCCACCGACAGAAGCTCCGATCAGTGTGCTTGCGATCCCAATGATCGCCGCCGGCGACCATTTGCGGGTGGTTCACGATGCGACTGCAGAATCATCTCCTCAGTTGTCGTCGGCCAGCATCGTTACTCCTGCCGCTTTCCAGTCCCGCTTGCGGCCGCACAACGACCCGGTAAGCGATACCGCCGCCTTACCTGCGGCCAACAAGATCGCCCTCGCGTCCGCTCATGACGGTCAGGAAGATATTCTGCTCGCACGTTGCACGGCCCTCGTTGAGGAAAGCGTGGGACCTTCGCGGATGTCCGTTGCCCGCTCCAAAGTCCTGGCCGCCATCGACGCCGCGCTGGACCAGATGCAGCGAGAACTGTCCAAGCCGATGCCCAGTGAGACGCGGGAGACCCTGTACAAGGCCGTTGCCGGTGACACGCTGGGTCTGGGCGTCATTGGACGGATCTGGGAGGACGCGACCGTCCAATCGATATTCGTCAACGGTGCCCGCTCTATCTTCGTGGAGCGCAATGGGACGGTGTCGCCGGTCGCAACGTCGTTTCGGGATGACGCCCATCTGCTGAACTTCGTCAAGCGCATCGGAGTTTCAATCGACCGGGTCGTGTCCGAAGTGCATCTCCCGAATGGCGGCAAATGCATCGCGATCTTCCC
>CAYZQZ010000145.1:1951-8914 GCA_964480235.1 uncultured Reyranella sp.
CCCGCGAATTGCCGTCCAATCAGCAGGGCCGCGTGGAGCTGGTGGTCTCCGAAGGTGCTCCCCTGCCCACGCTGTTGCGCTATGCCCACCTGATCGGCCCCGAGGTGCTCGTTGTCGACGGTGCGGAATCAGATGACATGTCTGCCATCGTCGATCTCGACCGTTCGGCGATGAAGGGCTTCATGCTGACCCTCAACGACGGCGACCGGCTTGACGCGAATGCCCTCTCCGCCGACCTCGTGGTTCGCATGGGTTGGGGGCGCGACTCCCAGTTGCGCGTCCTGTCGATGGAGGATTCCCAGGGCACTCCGGTTTTCGTCCACGAAGACGGCCGATTCAAACTGGTGAATGCCCGTCCAGCCTTTGCCGAGAAGTTCAATTCGACCGACAAAGCAGCCGCTCTGGCCGCTCTGCTGGCCTGAGTTCCGGAACGGGAGGCGCGTGCCTCCTGCGTCGATCGCCCTATCTCGCGAAGAGCGCGATCAACTCGACGTGGCCGGACCACAGGAATTGGTCGATCGGCTTCAGTTTTTCCAGCCGGTATCCGCCGTCCAGCAGCAATTTGGCGTCGCGCGAAAAACTAATCGGATCGCATGAGGCATAGACGATGCGACGCAGGTCCGACCGGGCAAGCTCGGCGCACTGCGCTGCCGCTCCGGCTCGTGGCGGATCCAGCACGGCTCCGTCGAATGCCTTGAGGTCGCCGGCCAGCAAAGGATTGCGAAACAGGTCGCGCCGCACGGCCCCCAGCTTTGCCACGGCGGCCACGGCGGCCTTGTCGCTTTCGTAGAGGCCGGTGCGAAAGGCCTGACCCAGGGTCAGCGCGCCGATGCCGGCAAACAGATCGGCCACCCTTTTCGCGCCGGCAAGCCAGACGCTCACGGACTCGCGCATTGCCCGCTCGGCGCGCTTGCTCGCCTGCAGGAAGACGCCAGGAGGTGGCTCGACCGAGACCTCGCCATAGGCCAGACGCGGCGCCCGGCGGGTAACGATCGGATCGGGACTGGCACGATCGCCCCAGCTCAGCCGCGCAAGATCAGCAGCCTCGGCGAATGCCACGAGTTTCTGATTGGTCTCGATCGGCAGCACGATCCGCTTGTGCGGGCGCAGCAGCAGGTCGAGGCCGCTGTCGGTGTCGTTGACGATCGCGTCGAACGCCACGTCACCCGGAAGAACGCCGCGCAAGAGGGGCAACAACGCCACCAGGCGCGGTGCCAGCACCGCGCACTGTTCGACATTGAAGGCGCGATGGCTCGCGCGCTCATGAAACCCCGCGAGCCGCCCACGCGCTATGAAGTCCGCCCGCCGCCGCTCGCCGGGCTGTCCTTGCACCATCGGCTCGAATGCCGGGACCGGAATGCCTTGTCGACCCAGCGCCCGCGCGATCAGGTCACTCTTCCAGGCGGCGTAGACATCGAGCCGCCAATGCTGCAGCGCGCAGCCGCCGCAGGTACCGAAGTGACTGCACGCCGGCGGCACGCGGTGGCGCGATGGGGCGAGAACTTCGACAAGCTCGGCGGCAATGCCTTCGCCGCGCTTCTCGCCCGGCTTGGCTTCGACCGTCTCACCGGGCAACGTGAACGGCACGAAGAAGCGCTGACCGCCCTCCTGCGCGATGCCGTCGCCTCGGGCGCCGATCTCCAGAATGTCGAGCGTGACGCTCACGCCGGGACTAGCCCAGCCAACTCTTGGCCGGCCGCATCTCGCCTACCAGCAATCCGACCACGTTCTTCACCGGCGGACGCATCAGCTCTTCCCTTTGCTCGGCCGGCAGCACGCCGAGGTGGCCCAGCAGCGTCGCCATGGCGACCTCGGCGGCGCGCGCGGCGCCGTCCCACATCTTGATGGCGACACCCAGGCCCAGGGTCGGCAGCATGCCGCAGAACACACCCTCGGCACCGGTCTTGACCTGGGCGACGCCGGTCAGGGCACCGTTGATGCGGGTGCAGAAGCGGCCGGTGCCGGCCACCATGAACGGCTCGGCATTCATCGCGTCGCGGATGCGCACAGCCGCCTCGGCATGGCGGTTCGACAGCCGCGACGGATCGGCCATGCTGGCCATGGCCCGGGCGAGACTCCTGAGAGGTGTCGCCAGCGTGGGAATGCCGCAACCGTCGGTGCCGTAGGCATAGTCGTCGGCTCGCTCCCCACTCAGGTCGCTCATCACCTCGCGCAAACGCTTCTGAACCGGGTGGTCGTACTTGATATAGCCCTTTGTCGGCTCGCCATAGGCGACCGCCGTCGACAAGAAGCCACTGTGCTTGCCCGAGCAATTGTTAAAGGCCGCGCTCGGCAACGCGTTCTCACGCACCAGGGCCTCGATGCTGGCCTGCAGGCGCGGTGGATGGGTACCGCACTCGAGATCGGCTTCACCCAGCCCGATGGTTTTCAGCCAGGCCCGCACCGTCTCGACATGGCGCTTTTCGCCGTTGTGAGAGGCACAGGCGAGCGCGATGTGCTCCTTGCCCAGCCCGAATCTCTCGACCGCGCCGCTCTCCACGAAGGCCATGGCCTGGATCGGCTTGTTAGCCGAGCGCGGCAGGATGCGCGCGTCGATGTCGCCCCACGATGCCACGACGGTGCCGTCGGCCTTCACGACCGCGGCCGCCCCCTCGTGGCGGCTTTCCACCACGGGTCCGCGCGTGACTTCGATGACGACCGGTCCCTTGCTCATGACACCTGTTCCAGCTTGATAATGGTTACGTTGTCCTGGTGCTGCCGGCGTGCCGCCAGCACCGCGTCGATCAGCCCGCTCACCGACAACCGGCTGGCCGCCGCAATGCGCTCATGAGCGAGCGTTTCCACGCCGTCGCTGCAGAGCAAAAGCGTCGTGCCCGGCACCAGTCGGCGCGCGCCTTCATCAATCAAAGTCAGCGGCTCGCCCATCACCGCCTCACGCAGGGTATGGCGGCCGGGATGGGCTGCCCCCTCTTCCGCCGTGATGACGCCCCGAGACACCAGCGCGTCGATCTGAGGCGCCAGCGAATGATCGGCATTGAGCCGTTCAATGCGTCCGGCAAATACCTGGTAGAGAGGCGAGTCGCCGACGCTGATCCAGTTCAGGTCGTCGCCCTTCAGGCGCACGGCGATCAGGGTTGAACCCATGCCGGTGAGGTTCTGGTCAGTCGCCGCGCGTGCCTTGACAGCCTCGTTGGCGGCGGCCAGCGCCTCGCCGAGAGTCCGGCCTGCGTCGATGCCTGCAACAAACGTGTCGACCACGAGCTTGCTCGCAACTGCCCCACCGGCATGGCCGCCCATGCCATCGGCCACGATCGCCAGCAGCCCGCCATCCGGCAGTGTGCGGAGTGTCCAGCTGTCTTCCTGGTAGGGGCGGGAGCCCTGATGCTGGCCTCCCTCGCCCCGCCATCTCGCTGACATGGCTTAATGCCAAACCGCCGGCAGCTTGGTGAGGCCGCGCAGGGTGAAACTCTGCTTCCACTTGACCTTGTCCATGTCGGGCAGCTTGAGGTTCGGGAAGCGCTCGATCAAGGCCGTAAAGACCAGCTCGCCCTCCAGGCGGGCCAACTGCGCGCCGAGGCAATGATGAATGCCGCCGCCGAACGACATCGGCCGAATATTGTGCCGGCCGACATCGAGCCTGTCCGGATCGGGATATTGCGCGGGATCACGGTTGGCGGCACCCAGAAGGACAACGACGCTTTCATTTGCTGGAATCGTGACACCGCTCAACTCGACGTCGGCCACGGTCACGCGGCCGCTCATTTGCACCGACGAGTCGTAGCGCAACAACTCTTCGACCGCGTTGGGAATCAGGGACGCGTCCGCCTTGAGTCTCTCCCACTGGTCGGGATGCCGATGCAACGCCAACAATCCATTTCCAATCAGGTTGGTCGTGGTTTCGTGGCCCGCACCGAACAGCAGGCCAATGTTGGCGCGAAGCTCCTCACTGCTCAGCCGGTCGCCTGCCTCTTCGGCCTTGACCAGCTCCGTCGTGAGGTCGTCCTGCGGGTCCCGCCGCCGCAGTTCACATAGCTGATCGAAATAGGCATTGCCCATCATGGTGGCGGCGTTCGCGCGATCCATTTCCTCGCGTGTCATCGGAACGGGCTCGAGGATTCGCCCGTTGACCTGGCTCGCCGCCAGGAACGGACCACGATGTTCTTCGGGAATGCCCAGCATGTCACAGATCACGATCACCGGCAGGCGATGGGCAAGGTCCATCACGACATCCATGCCGCCTTTTTCAGCCACGCGATCGAGCTGTTCGTCGACAAGCTTGCGAATGCGGGGACGCATGTCGGCCACGCGACGTGCGGTGAAGGCCTTGGTGACCAGTCCGCGCAGCCGGGTGTGGTCCGGCGGATCCAGCACCAGCATGGTGAGTGCCAGGTTCGCGATCGCGGGCTCGCCCATCCGGCCGGGGCCGTAGCGACGCTCGATGTTGCCCGCGAAATCCTTACCGAAGCGGCGATCGCGCAGCGCAAGAGCCACGTCCTCGTATCGGGACAGCAGCCAGAATCCCTGAGGCGTCTTGAAGACCGGAGCCGTTTCGCGCAGCCGGTGATAGAACGGATACGGATCGGCGATGAAGGCCGGATCGAGCGGATTGAACTGCGGCGGCGCGCGATCGACTGCCGGCGGGGTCATGTCGTTCATGTGGTTACCATTAGCACGAAGCTACTTGCCGTGCGAACGAAGGGCGGTAGCATTGCTGCATGTTTGCACTGACCCAAGGCCTACGTCGCGCAGTCCAGATGAGGCCCAACGGCACGTCGACCATCTCCGGCGCAACCAGACGCACCTGGATGCAAACCGCGGAACGCGTCGCGCGGATCGCCGGCGCTCTATCTGCACTGGGCGTGCGTCGCGGCGACCGGGTCGCACTCCTGGCGCTGAACAGCGATCGCTACTTCGAGTTGTTTTACGCCATCCCCTGGATCGGCGCCGTCGCGGTGCCGCTCAACACACGACTGGCGGCCCCGGAGATCGAGTACATCCTTGAGGACTCCGGAGCCGTCGTGCTGTTCGTCGACGCCGCGATGTCGGTTCACCTGCCCGCCCTTGCCGGCAAGATGCCCACCGTTCGCAACGTCGTCTGGCTCGACGACACGCCGCCGCCCGCGGGAGCCACGAAATTCGAGGATCTGGCGGCCCATGCGCCTGCGACTGATGTCGGCGCCCATGACGGCGAGATCGCCGGCCTTTTCTATACGGGCGGTACGACGGGGCGTTCCAAAGGCGTGATGCTGACCCACACTAACCTGGTGGTGAACGCGCTGAACGCGGTGGCCGGGATCGGTTTCAACGGCGACACGACCTACATCCATTCCGGGCCGATGTTCCATCTCGCCGATACCGCCTCGACCTTTGCCGTCACCATGGCGACCGGCCGACATGTCTTCATCCCGCGTTTCGACCCCATCGACACACTGGCCGCCATCCAGGCGGAGAAAGTCACCAACGCCACTCTGGTCCCGACCATGGTGAACATGGTCGTCAACCATCCGCGCTTCACCGAATTCGACGTCTCCAGCCTGAAGCTTGTCCTGTACGGCGCTTCGCCGATGCCAGAAGGCGTGATCCGCAAGGCTCTCACCGTGATGCCGGAAGTGCGCTTCATGCACGCTTACGGCATGACCGAGGCGGCGCCGATCGTCACCCTGCTCGACCCGCGCTACACGACGGTCGAGGGCCCGTTCGCAGGCAAGCACAAGTCCTGCGGCCAGGCCGCCCACTCCGTCGAGGTCAAGGTGGTCGACACCAATCGCAGGGAACTGCCGCGCGGCACACCCGGCGAACTCGCCATCCGCGGCGCCAACATCATGAAGGGCTACTGGAACAAGCCGGACGCAACCGCCGCCGTGCTGGAAGACGGCTGGTACTATTCCGGCGACGGCGCCTACATGGACGACGAAGGCTTCGTCTATATCGTCGACCGGCTGAAGGACATGATCATTTCGGGCGGCGAGAACGTCTATTCCGCCGAAGTCGAGAACGCGATCTCGCTGATCCCGGAAGTAGCGGAGGTGGCTGTCATCGGCGTACCCGACGAGCGCTGGGGCGAGCGTGTGCACGCCATCGTGGTCTGCAAGCCCAACACGTCCCTCACCGCCGAGCAGGTCATGACGCACTGCCACGCGCAGATCGCGGGCTACAAGTGCCCCAAGAGTGTCGATTTCCGCGAAACGCCGCTGCCGCTCTCCGGCGCCGGCAAGATTCTGAAGCGCGAACTGCGCGAGCCCTATTGGAAGGGCTTTACCAAGGCGGTGAACTGAACATGCCGGGTGTGCCTCCCTATTACGACTGGATCAGCCATCACGCCGGACGACGACCGAAGCAGCTCGCGATTCACGACCTGCAGACGAACCGGAAGTTTACCTATGCCGATCTCGATCGACGGACGAACCAGCTCGCGGGCGCGCTCGCCGCACGCGGCATCGGCAAGGGCGACCGCGTGGCGCTGCTGGCACCCAACTGCGCCGAGTATTTCGAACTCCAATTCGCCTGCGGTCGGTTGGGCGCCATCATGCTGCCGCTCAACTGGCGCCTCACCGTGCCCGAGCTCGAATACATCCTGGGAGATTCGACGCCGAAGCTGCTGATCCACGACAGGAGCTTCGCGGACCAGGCTGCCAGGCTCTCTAGGTCGCGACTGAAGATCAATTACGATGGCGGGGACTGCGACTATGGAAGCGCACTGGCTGCCGCGCCGCCTGCCCCGCCGCCGGTGCCGCTCGGTCACGACGACATCGGCATGGTGATGTACACCTCGGGCACCACCGGCCATCCGAAGGGCGCGATCATCACCCACGGCATGGTGTTCTGGAACTGCGTCAATCTCGGCATTCCGGCGCTGATCTCGCCGCGGACCGTCCAACTGGTGGTGCTGCCGCTGTTCCATACCGGCGGCCTCAACTGCTACGCCAACCCGGTGCTGCATGCCGGCGGCACGATCCTGATCATGCGCACCCTCGATCCATGCCTGGCGCTGGACTACATCTC
>CAYZQZ010000146.1:0-8891 GCA_964480235.1 uncultured Reyranella sp.
ACGTCAAGCACAAGGACAAGCGCGACCCGAAGCAGTGGAAGGGCTTCAAGTTCGCCGTGCCCTTCGACTATTCGATGCACAACTACCTGCTGCGCTACTACGTGGCCGAGCACGGGCTCGATCCCGACAAGGACATCTCGATCCGCTCGGTGCCGCCGCCGGAGATGGTGGCCAACCTGCGCGCCGACAACATCGACGGCTTCCTGGGTCCCGATCCGTTCAATCAGCGGGCCGTCTATGACGGCGTCGGCTTCATCCACCTGCTGACCAAGGAGCTGTGGGACGGCCATCCGTGCTGTGCCTTCGCCATCAGCAAGGAGTTCGCGTCGGCCAATCCCAATTCCTATCGGGCGATGCTGAAGGCGATCATCGATGCCACCGCCTACGCGCACAAGGCGGAGAACCGCAAGGAGATCGCCAAGGCGATCGCGCCGCAGAACTACCTGAACCAGCCCGAGACGGTGCTGGAGCAGATCCTGACCGGGACCTATGCCGACGGGCTGGGCGCGGTGAAGAAGGATCCCAACCGCATCGACTTCGATCCCTTCCCCTGGAATCAGTTCGCGGTCTGGATCCTGACCCAGATGAAGCGCTGGGGGCAGCTCAAGGCCGACATCGACTACGCCAAGGTGGCCGCCGAGGTGTTCGCCGTCACCGACACGACGGCGATGATGAAGGAGATGGGCCTCACCCCGCCCGATCCCGCCAAGAAGAGCATCGTGGTGATGGGCAAGGCCTTCGATCCGGCCAAGCCCGCGGCCTACGTCGACAGCTTCGCCATCAAGCGCACCTGAGGGCGCTGCGATGAAGGCCTCCCTGGGGCTGCGGGCGGCGCTGCTGTCGCTGCTGATCTTCGCCGTGATCGTGGGCCTGTGGCAGATCGCGGCGCAGCCGGCGGGCGGCGGCGGGGCCGCGGTCGATCCGGAATACGCCAAGCTGGTCGGCGCCGCGGCGGCGACCGGCCAGAAGTCGACGATGCCGACCCCGGCCGACATCGCGGTCACGATCTGGAATCAGCTGAAGGATCCGTTCTACGTGCGCGGCTCCAACGACAAGGGTATCGGCATCCAGCTCGCCTATTCGCTGGGACGCGTGCTGCTGGGTTTCGGACTGGCGGCGCTGGCTGCGGTGCCGCTCGGATTTCTGATCGGCATGTCGCCGCTGGTCTATCGCGCCCTCGATCCCTTCATCCAGGTGCTGAAGCCGGTATCGCCGCTCGCCTGGATGCCGCTCGCGCTCTACACCATCAAGGACAGCGCCATCTCCTCGATCTTCGTGATCTTCATCTGCTCGGTCTGGCCGATGCTGATCAACACTGCCTTCGGCGTGGCGAGCGTGCGGCGCGAATGGCTGAACGTGGCGCGCACGCTCGAGGTCGGGCCGCTGCGCACGGCCTTCCGGGTCATCCTGCCGGCGGCGGCGCCGACCATCATGACCGGTATGCGCATTTCCATCGGCATCGCCTGGCTGGTGATCGTGGCCGCCGAGATGCTCGTGGGCGGCACCGGTATCGGCTACTTCGTGTGGAACGAGTGGAACAACCTCTCGATCGCCAACATCGTGACGGCGATCCTGCTGATCGGCGTGGTCGGGCTGCTGCTCGACCAGGGCCTCGCGCGTCTCGCCAAACTCGTCACCTATCCGGAGTGAGGCGATGACTTCGTCTTCCGTACATCGACCTCTGATCAGCATCGAGGGCCTGACGCGCCGCTTCGCCGGCGACCAGCCGGCAGTGTTCGAGGACATCTGGTTCGGCGTCGATCGCGGCGAGTTCTGCTGCCTGATCGGCCATTCCGGCTGCGGCAAGACCACGATCCTGAACGTCCTGGCGGGCCTCGACCAGCCGAGCGGCGGCGCGGTCATCGTCGACAACCGCGAGATCGACGGGCCGAGCCTCGACCGCGCCGTGATCTTCCAGGGCCATGCCCTGCTGCCGTGGCTGACGGTGATGGGCAACATCGCCTTCGCGGTGAGTTCGCGCTGGCCGTCCTGGAACCGGGCGCGGGTGCAGGAACATGCAAGCCGCTTCATAGAACTCGTCGGATTGAAGGGCGCGGAGGGGAAGCGGCCGTCCGAGTTGTCGGGCGGAATGAAGCAGCGGGTCGGCATCGCGCGCGCTCTCTCGATCCAGCCCAAGATGCTGCTGATGGACGAGCCGTTCAGTGCGCTCGACGCGCTGACACGCGGCATGCTGCAGGACGAGGTGCTGCGCATCTGCGCAGATACCCAGCAGACCGTGTTCATGATCACGCATGACGTCGACGAGGCGATCCTGCTCGCCGACAAGATCGTGCTGATGACCAATGGGCCGGGCGCGAAGATCGCCGAGATCGTGGTCAACACGATGCCCAGGAACGAGCGGCACCGGAACGACCTGCACAAGCATCCGCAGTACTACGCCATCCGCAATCATCTCGTGGAGTTCCTCGTCAACCGCTCACGCGCGTTCGACAAGGAGATCGCCGGGCAGGGGTACGACCCCCGGCGGTTGAAGCTGGTGAAACCAGGGCTGGCTGCGGTCAATCCGCCGGCCGAGGTCGTGCCTCTCAGACACTCGAGCTAGGACAATCGGGAGAAGACAATGAAACGCGCAGACGTCACGGAAAAGATCCTGACCGCCAAGCGGCTGAAGGAGTTGAGCTGGGAGGAGATCGCCAAGAAGATCGGGGGCGCCTCCAAGATCATCGTCACCGCCGCCTGCATGGGCCAGATGCGGATGACCAAGGAACAGGCAACCAAGGCCGGCAAGCTGTTCGGGCTCGGCAAGGAAGAGGTGCTGCTGCTGCAGGAAGTGCCCTACCGCGGCTCGCTGCCCCAGGTGCCGCCGACCGACCCGCTGATCTACCGCTTCTACGAGCTGGTGCAGGTCTATGGGACGACCTGGAAGGAGCTGATCCAGGAGGAGTTCGGCGACGGCATCATGTCGGCGATCGACTTCGACATGACCATGGAGCGCCAGCCCGACCAGAAGGGCGATCGCGTGAAGCTCGCCATGTCGGGCAAGTTCCTCTCATACAAGACGTATTGATGCGGCCCGCTTGATGATGTCGGCCCCCCGTTGCACCATCCCGGCAGCAATGGGGGACCTGACATGACTTTCAAACGCCGCACTATCCTGGCGGGCCTTGCGGCCGCGCCTGTGCTGTCGCCGTTCGTCGCGCGCGCCGGCACACTCGAGGACGTCAAGAAGCGCGGCACCTTCCGCGTCGGCGTCACCCAGGCGCCGCCCTGGTTCTCCAAGAACCCGACGACCGGGGAATGGAGTTCGGGCCTCGGCATCTCCATGGGCAAGGCGATGGCCGACAAGCTCGGCGCCAAGATGGAGACGGTCGAGGTGAGCTGGGGCAACTCGATCGCGGCGCTCCAGTCCGACAAGATCGACATCATGTTCACCATCGACGCCACGCCGGAGCGCAAGCAGGCCGTCGATTTCCCGGAATCGCCTCTGCTCTATTATTCGCTGGCCGTGCTGGCCAAGGACGATCTCGGCGTGAAGGCGTGGGAGGACCTCAACAAGGCCTCGGTCAAGATCGCCGTGCCGCAGGCCTCGTCGATGGACCGCTTCGTCAGCGAGCATTGCAAGAACGCCGACATCCAGCGCTTCCCCGATAATGCCGCGGCCATCGCCGCCTTCCAGTCGGGCCGCGTCGACGCCGTCTGCCTGTTCCATCCGCCGCTGCTCGCCGCGCGCCAGCGCCTGGGCAAGGGCAAGATCGTGGTGCCGACGCCGGCGCAGTCGCAGGCCTCGTCGACGGCGCTGCGCAAGGACGATCCGGAATTCGTCGCCTGGGTCGATAAGCAGCTCGCCGAGTACTACAAGAGCGGCCAGACGCAGAAATGGTACGAGGCCGCGCTCAAGGATTTCGGCCTCGATCCCTCGCTCGCTCCGCCGATCATGAAGGAAATGATCAAGTAGGGCGCTTCGCCCGTAGCGGGAGCGGTCGTTGTACAAGTGGGACTTCACGCCGGTCTTCGCCAACTGGCCTTTGTTGGCGCAAGGCCTGCTGAACACCCTCAAGGTGACCGGCGTGGCGCTGTCGTGCGGGCTGGCGCTTGGCCTCGTGCTCGCCCTGTTGCGCCTGTCCCGGCATCGGTGGGCGTCGTGGCCGGCCGGCTTCATCATCGAGGTCTTCCGCACCACGCCGCCGCTGGTCCAGCTCTTCTGGTTCTTCTTCGCGTTGCCGCTGCTGGTCGGCATCGAGATGACGCCGTTCATGGCCGCTTGTGTCACTTTCTCGATCCAGTCCTCGGCATTCTTCGCCGAGGTGTTCCGGGCCGGCATTGCCTCGATCGAGCGCGGCCAATGGGACGGCGCCCGCGCGATCGGCATGACCTATGGCCAGGCGATGCGCCGCATCGTCCTGCCGCAGGCGGTCAAGCGCATGATCCCGGCCTTCCTCGAGCGGGCCATCGAGCTGATGAAGACCACGACGCTGGTGGCGACAATCGCCTATGCGGATCTGCTCTACGCCGCCAACGAAATCTCGCAGAAGACCTTTCGGCCACTCGAGACATTTACAGTGGCGGCGCTCATCTACTTCGTCGTCATCACGGCCTTCAGCCTGATCGCCCGCCGCCTCGAGCGGCGGCTGGCGGTCAGCGGCGAAGCGGCCGTTCATTGAGCGAGGGACGCTGATGCATCAGTGGGATTTCGCTTCGGTGCTGGCCTATCGCGAGGCGCTGCTCGTGGGGGCCCTTGGCACGCTGCGGATCTTCGCGATCTGTCTGGTGCTGGGTCTCAGTCTTGGCCTGGTGGTCGGGTTGGCGCGCTATTCGCGCAACCGCTGGATCTACTGGCCGGCCTCGGGGTTCGTCGAGTTCTTCCGCAATACGCCGGTGCTGGTACAGATTCTGTGGTTCTACTTCGCCCTGCCTATGCTGGTTCCGTTCTCGATCAACCCGCTCGCGGCGGCAGCGCTCGGCATCTCGCTCAATTCCGCTGCCTTCTCGGCCGAGATCTATCGCGGCGGCATCCAGTCGATCGAGCGAGGCCAGTGGGACGGCGCCCGGGCGCTCGGCATGAGCTACCTGCAGGCGATGCGGCGCATCATCCTGCCCCAGGCGCTTAAGCGCATGACTCCGGCGCTGACCAATCGCGCCATCGAGATCTTCAAGATGTCGACGCTCGCCTCAGCCGTCGCCTATGTCGAGCTGCTGCAGCAGGGCAAGCTGATCGCCTCGCTCAATTTCAATCCCATCGAGGCCTATACCGCCGTCGCCGTGATCTTCTTCGTTTTCCTGTGGCCGCTGGTGCAGCTGACCTACGTCCTGGAGCGTCGGCTCGCGAGGAACGAATGACCATCCTTTCGGTCAAGGGCCTTGCCAAGAGCTTCGGCGGCAATGCCGTGTTGCGCGGCATCGACCTCGACGTAGGCAAGGGCGAGCGCATCGCCATCTTGGGCGCCTCAGGGTCGGGCAAGAGCACGCTGCTGCGCTGCCTCAACTTCATGGAAGTGCCGGATGCCGGCACAGTAACGCTCGACGGCAGGACGATCGGTTTCAACGGCAAGTACCGCGAAAGCGAGCTGATCGCCGTGCGCCAGCGCGCCGGCATGGTGTTCCAGCAATTCAACCTCTTCCCGCACATGACGGCGCTCGGCAACGTCATGGAGGGGCTGGTCACTGTGCGGCGCCAGCCCAGGGCCGCGGCCCAGGCGCGGGCGCGGCAGGAACTGGCACGGGTTGGCCTCGCCGACAAGGAAGCGACCTACCCGGCGCATCTCAGCGGCGGGCAAAAGCAGCGCGTAGCGATCGCGCGCGCGCTGGCAATGGATCCCGAGCTGCTGTTGTTCGACGAGCCGACCTCGGCGCTCGATCCCGAGCTGGTCGGCGAAGTGCTGGGCGTGATTCGTTCGCTCGCCGAGGAAGGCCGCACCATGCTTCTGGTGACCCATGAACTGGGCTTCGCCTATCACGTGGCGACACGCGTGATCTTTCTGGCCGACGGCTCGATCCACGAGCAGGGGACGCCCGACGAAGTCCTCAAGCAGCCCAGGATGGAACGCACGCGGGTATTTTTGGCGCGGCACAAGGAATTCAGTCTCTAGGGTCCTGTTTGGGGGAGTTCTCATGGCAAACGAGCAGGCAAGCGCACAGGCCTACATGCCCGATGCGCGCAACGAGCAGGTGCTGGTTTACGTCAACGGCGCCTTCGCGCCGCGCAATCAGGCCAGCGTCTCCGTCTTCGATTCGGGCTTCGTGCTGGGCGACGGCGTGTGGGAAGGGCTGCGCCTGGTGAAAGGCCGGTTGATCAGTCTAGAGGCCCATCTCGATCGTCTGTTCGAGGGGGCGCGCTCGATCGATCTCGATATCGGCCTGGACCGCGCCGGCGTCACCAAAGTGGTGACCGATACGTTGGCGAAGAACGGCATGACCGACGGTGCGCACATCAGGCTGATGATCACGCGCGGTCTGAAGAAGACACCCAACCAGGATCCGCGCTTCGTGATCGGCAAGGCGACGATCGTTTGTGTCGCCGAATACAAGACGCCGATCCCCGAAGCCAAAGCCAAGGGTTATGCGCTTTTCACCTCGACCTTCCGCACCACCGGGCCCGACCAGTTCGATCTGCGCCTGAATTCGCACTCGCGGCTGAACCTGATCCAGGCGCTGATCCAGGCGATCAAGGCCGGCGCCGACGAGGCGCTGATGCTCGATCCTCGCGGCTTCGTGGCGTCCTGCAATTCGACCAACTTCTTCATCGTGCGCGGCCGCGAACTCTGGACCTCGACCAGCCTCTACAGCTTCAAGGGCATTACGCAGCACAACGTGATCGATGCCTGGCGCGCGGCGGGCAATGTCGCGAGGGAATGCGATTTCACGCTGGCCCAGGTCTATTCGGCCGATGAGGCGTTCGTGACTGGCACTCTGGGCGGGGTCACGCCCGTGACCAGGGTCGACGGCCGGCCGATCGCCGACGGCAAGGCCGGCAAGGTCACGAAGGAAGCGAGCGACCTTTATCTGAAGTCGGTAGGAGCGCTGTAGCTATTCGGCGGCCAGCTTGCGCGCGCTCCGCGGATCGCGCGTGAGCAGGCCGTCGGCAAGGTCTCGTTCAATCAACGAATCCGGGCGCTCGGCGACGCGGCCGAAACCCGCACCGCCGCCCACGAACATCTCGACGATGTCGCCTTTGGCGAGGTCGACGGCGGCCTTGCTGCGGAGTTCCTCGACCGTACCGTTCGCCCGGAAGATGCGGCAGTAGCCGCGCTGGCCGGGCTCCCCGCCGAACAGGCCCTCGGGGGCCAGGCGGAAGCGGTCGGAATAGATCGCGAGCTGCACGTCGTCGGTCAGGATCTCGCAGCGCCGGAAGAAGCCCGCGCCGCCGCGCCGCGCGCCCATGCCGAACGAGTCGGGCGCCAGCTCGTAGCCGACAATGCGGAAGAAGTCGTAGTCGATGTCCAGCGACTCGACCGGGGCATTGGAGCAGTTGCTGAGCGGCGAATCGACAGCGTCGCAGCCGTCGGCGCCCTTCGAGCCGCCATAGCCGCCGCCGAAGATTTCCAGGTAGACGCTGTAGCCCTTCTCGCCGAGGCGGCTCAGGCAGAACGCCGTCGTGCAGTCGAAGCCGGTCGCCGTCACCTGATCGGGCAGCGCCTGCGCCAGCGCCTTCATCACCGCATTGAACACGCGATAGGCCGGGATCATGCGCGCGCGCACCGGTGCCGGTGGCCGGGGATTGAGCAGCGAACCGTACGGCACCTTTATGCGCACCGGCCGCGCCATCCCTTCGTTGTAGGGAATGTCGGGCGAGGTCAGCACCGACTTCACGCAGGAAAGCGCCGCGGAGAGCGTGGACGAGTAGGGACAGTTGAGGTTGCGTTTGACTTGCCCGCAGGTGCCCTCGAAGTCGATCTCGACCGAGTCCTCGGCGATCGTGACCTTGGCCTTGATGACCAGGGGATCGTCGGTGATGCCGTCGTCGTCGATCGCGTCCTCGCCGTAGAACGTGCCCTTCGGCGCCTTGGCGATCGCCGCCCGCACGCGGCGCTCGGAGTAGTCCTGCATCTCCTGCATCGCCGCTTCGACCTTGTCGGTGCCATAGCGCTCGCAGAGCTGCTTTACCCGCAGCACGCCGATGGCGTTCGCGGCGAACTGGGCGTTGAAATCGCCGATGGTGAGATCGGGCACGCGCACGTTCGCCGTGACCAGGCGCTCGAAGCTGCCGCCGTTCCAGTCGTTCGCGAACGAATACTTCGAGGGCGGGAAGCGCAGGCCTTCCTGGTAGACGTCCGAGGCATGGATATTGAGGCCCGGCGCGCCGCCGCCGAGATCGAGATGGTGCGCCACGCTCGCGCCGAAGCCGACCACCCGGCCGTTCACGAAGATCGGCGTGAAGATGAAGACGTCGGGAATATGCTGGCCGCCCTCGAACGGGTCGTTGTTGATCAGGAAGTCGCCTTCCTTGAGCGAGTCGACCGGATAGCGCTTCAGGCAGGCGCGCAGCGTCTCGCCGATCGGGCCGAGTTGCATGGGGATCAGTTCGGCCTGCGCTACCGTGTTGCCATTGCGGTCCATCAGACCGGCCGAGCCGTCGCGCGCCTCGCGCAGGATGGTCGAGTAGGCCGAGCGGATCAGCTTCACGCCCATTTCGCGCGCGCCCGCGATCAGTGCCTGGCTGATCACGGCATAGTCGAGGGGGCTGAGCTTGGTCATGTCGCTCTCCGCAGGATCAGATTGTCCGCCGGGTCGAGGGTCGCCGTCCAGCCGGGCGGCACCCAGGTCGTGGCGGTGTGGCCTTCGATCACGGCCGGGCCGTCGATCCTCTCGCCTTCGGTCAGGGCTTCGGCGGTATGTCGGGCGCAATCGACCCAGCGATCGCCATGGAAGATGCGTGCCTTCTCCGGCCCACGTCCGGCCAAACGCTCGCGGTCGAGCTTCGGCGCGGCGCCGAT
>CAYZQZ010000147.1:0-8882 GCA_964480235.1 uncultured Reyranella sp.
TGCCGGCCGAGAAGGTGCCGCCGAACGGACCCTTCCAGGTCTCCTTCTCTTCGGCCTGCGCATCGGCGGCCTGCGCCATGCCCAGCAATCCTGCACACGCTACCAACAATTTCCTGACGATCATCCGCATCTCCGCTGAAGACGGACGCAGACCAGCATCGCTGCGCTTAGGAATTCGAGACGGACGATCAGCCGACGGCATAGGCGGCGCATAAAGCCTGGGCATTTCCTATGGCGTTCCTATTTTGCCGCCCCCTCCGCGCGCTCGAATTCCTATGACGGGGCGCGCAAGTCTCCGCGCGACATGAAACCGGGTGTGCCCTTCCGGCGACGCAACCATGGCGTCGAGAGTCTCGCGCGAGGTCGTGATCGGCCTCTGCGAATGCCGATGCCGCGTGAGGTCCTGGGCGAGATCGGCCTGCTTGTTGCCGTGCATCTAGCCCTGGCGCTCGCGGTCGTGTCGACCTTGCAGACGCTCGGCATTGCCGGCGACTGACAGATCGGAGCAATGACAATGATGGACCTGATCCTGATCGCTGTGGGCTGCGGCCTGTTCGTTCTCGGCATCGTCTACGCCCACGCCTGCAACCGCCTCTGAGGAGCGAACCATGCTGCTGGAATATCTGGCGGGCGGGGCGGTGACGCTCGGCCTGCTCGCCTATCTCACCTACGCGCTGCTGCGTCCCGAGCGCTTCTAGGGGAACACGACGATGACCTTCAATGGCTGGCTCCAGATCGCGCTCTATTGCGTGATTGTCACGGCTCTGGTGAAGCCGTTCGGCGGCTACATGACCCGCGTCTTCACCGGCGAGCGCACCGTGCTGTCGCCGATGCTCGGCCCGGTCGAGCGCTTCTTCTATCGTCTGAGCGGCGTCGACGAGCGCAGCGACCAGCATTGGGTGACCTATGCCGTGTCGATGCTGCTGTTCAGCCTGGCCGGTTTCCTCAGCCTCTACGCCCTGATGCGCTTCCAGGCGCTGCTGCCGTTCAATCCAGCCGGCCAGTCGGCGGTCGAGGAGAGCCTCGCCTTCAACACGTCGGTGAGCTTCGTCACCAACACCAACTGGCAGTCCTACGTGCCCGAGACGACCATGAGCTACCTCGCCCAGATGGCGGGGCTCACGGTGCACAACTTCGTCTCGGCCGCGACCGGCATCGCGCTCGCCGTGGCGTTGATCCGCGGCTTCGCACGGCGCTCGGCGCAGGGCATCGGAAACTTCTGGGTCGATCTTACCCGCTGCACGCTCTACGTCCTGCTGCCGCTCTCGATCGTCGTCGGCCTGTTCTTCGTCTGGCAGGGCGTGCCGCAGAATCTGTCGGCCTACACCGAGGCGACGACCCTCGAGGGCGCCAGGCAGGTGATCGCCCAGGGTCCGGTGGCTTCTCAGGAGGCCATAAAGATGCTCGGCACCAACGGCGGCGGCTTCTTCAACGCCAACTCCGCCCATCCGTTCGAGAATCCCAACGCGCTCACCAACCTGGTGCAGATCGTGCTGATCTTTTCGATCGGCGCGGCGCTCACCAACGTCTTCGGCCGCATGGTCGGCGATCAGCGCCAGGGCTGGGCGGTGTTTGCCGTCATGGGCCTGCTGTTCCTGGGCGGCGTTGCGATCGCCTACGGGGCAGAGGCTGCCGGCAACCCGATCCTCGCCCAGCTCGGCGCCGCGGGCAGCAACATGGAAGGCAAGGAGGTCCGCTTCGGTATCGCCAACTCGGCGCTGTTCGCGACCGTCACCACCGACGCCTCATGCGGCGCGGTCAACGCCATGCATGACAGCTTCACGCCGCTCGGCGGGCTGGTGCCGCTGTTCAACATCCAGCTGGGCGAGATCATCTTCGGGGGCGTCGGCTCGGGCCTCTACGGCATGCTGCTGTTCGCCATCGTCTCGGTGTTCGTGGCGGGCCTCATGGTCGGCCGTACGCCCGAGTATCTCGGCAAGAAGATCGAGGCCAGGGAGGTGAAGATGGCGATGCTCGCCATCCTGATCCTGCCCCTCTCGATCCTGGGCTTCGCTGCGATCGCCACCGTGGCCGATGCCGGCCTCGCCGGTCCCGCCAACCAGGGTCCGCACGGCTTCAGCGAGATCCTCTATGCCTACACCTCGGCCACCGGCAACAACGGCAGCGCATTCGCCGGCCTCAGCGCCAACACGCCCTTCTACAACACGACGCTCGGTCTTGCGATGTTCGTCGGCCGCTTCCTGATGGTCGTGCCGATGGTCGCCATCGCGGGCTCTCTCGCGGCCAAGAAGATCGTGCCCGCCTCGGCCGGCACCTTTCCCACGCACGGGCCGCTGTTCGTCGGTCTGGTCGTCGGCGTCATCCTGATCGTCGGCGGCCTCACCTTCTTCCCGGCCCTCGCGCTCGGCCCGCTGGTCGAGCACTTCTCGATGGGCGCCGGGACACTGTTCTGAGTTGAGAGGTTGCTATGGCCATGGAACTCAACGCCCACATGCGGAAGCGGATGCCGGTCGCCACCATGACCGATCCGAAGATCCTGGGCCCGGCGATGATCGACGCCTTCCGGAAGCTCGATCCGCGCCAGATGGTCAGGAACCCCGTGATGTTCACGGTCGAGGTCGTGGCGACCCTGACCACGGTTCTGTTCGTGCGTGACCTGGCGATGGGCCATGGAGGCCCGGACACGCAATTGGGCTTCTCGTTCCAGATCAATCTCTGGCTGTGGTTCACCGTGCTGTTCGCCAACTTCGCTGAGGCCGTGGCCGAGGGCCGCGGCAAGGCCCAGGCCGCGACCTTGCGCAAGGCGCGCACCGAAACCGTCGCCAGGAAGCTGGCCGGCGCCGGCGACACGAAATGGACCGAGGTACCGGCGACGCGGCTCAAGAAGGGCGACATCGTCCTGGTGCAGACCGGCGACCTCATCCCGTCGGACGGCGAGGTCATCGAGGGCGTGGCCTCGGTCAACGAGGCCGCCATCACCGGCGAATCCGCCCCGGTGATTCGCGAAAGCGGCGGCGACCGCTCGGCGGGCACCGGCGGCACGCAGGTGATCTCCGACTGGATCAAGGTGCGCGTCACTGCCGAGCCGGGCTCCACCTTCCTCGACCGTATGATCGCCCTGGTCGAAGGTGCGGAACGGCAGAAGACGCCCAACGAGATCGCGCTCAACATCCTGCTGGCCGGCATGACGATCATCTTCGTCTTCGCGGTCGTCTCGATCCCGAGCTTCGCCGCCTATGCCGGCGGCACCATGTCGGTGCTGGTGCTGGTCGCGCTGTTCGTCACCCTGATCCCGACCACCATCGGCGCGCTCCTGTCGGCGATCGGCATCGCCGGCATGGATCGCCTCGTGCGCTTCAATGTGCTGGCGATGTCGGGCCGTGCCGTCGAGGCGGCCGGCGACGTCGACACCCTCCTGCTCGACAAGACCGGCACGATCACGCTCGGCAACCGCCAGGCCACCGAGTTCCAGCCCGTGCACGGCGTCGGCGAGCGCGACCTCGCCGATGCCGCCCGGCTCGCCTCGCTGAGCGACGAGACGCCGGAGGGCCGCTCGATCGTCGTGCTGGCCAAGGACAAGTACAACATCCGCGGCCGCGAGATGGCGCCGCTGCACGCCCGGTTCATCGCCTTCTCGGCCCACACCAGGATCAGCGGTATCGACGTCGATGGCTCCTCGATCCGCAAGGGTGCGGTCGATGCCGTCATCGCCGACGTCAAGGCGCGGGCCGGCGACGTCTCCCAGACCGCCGAGCGCGAGATCGTCGCGCTGGCCGAAAAGATCGCCAAGGCCGGCGGCACGCCACTGGCCGTCTCGAAGGACGGCCGGCTGCTCGGCGTCATCCACCTCAAGGACATCGTCAAGGGCGGCATCCGCGAGCGCTTCGCCACCCTGCGCAAGATGGGCATCCGGACTGTGATGATCACCGGCGACAACCCGCTGACCGCCGCGGCGATCGCCGCCGAGTCCGGGGTCGACGATTTCCTCGCCCAGGCGACGCCCGAGGCCAAGCTCAAGCTGATCCGCGACGAGCAGGCCCAGGGCAAGCTGGTCGCGATGTGCGGCGACGGCACCAACGACGCGCCGGCGCTCGCCCAGGCCGACGTCGGCGTGGCGATGGGCCTCGGCACCATGGCCGCGCGCGAGGCCGGCAACATGGTCGACCTCGACAGCGATCCGGCCAAGCTCATCGAGATCGTCGAGATCGGCAAGCAGCTGCTGATGACCCGCGGCGCGCTCACCACCTTCTCGATCGCCAACGACGTCGCCAAGTACTTCGCCATCATCCCGGCGATGTTCCTGGCGCTCTATCCGCAGCTGCAGGCGCTCAACGTCATGGGCCTGCACAGCCCGCAGAGCGCCATCCTGTCGGCCATCATCTTCAATGCGCTGGTCATCGTCGCATTGATTCCGTTGGCGCTGCGCGGCGTGCAGTACCGCCCGGTGGGCGCGTCCGCCGTGCTGCTGCGCAACCTTTTGATCTATGGACTGGGCGGCGTGATCATACCCTTCATCGGCATCAAGCTGATCGACGTGGTGATCGTGACCGCGGGTCTTGCGTGAGGGTCGTACCATGTTGAAGGAAATCCGCCCCGCCATCGTCATGATCCTACTCATGACGGTCGTCACCGGGCTCATCTATCCGCTGGCCATGACCGGCATCGCCGGGGCCGTCTTCCCGCGCCAGGCCGGCGGCAGCCTGATCGAGAAGGACGGCAAGGTCCTGGGCTCCGAGCTGATCGGCCAGAATTTCAACAGGCCGGGCTACTTCCACGGCCGGCCGTCGGCGACCACCGACGTCGACCCCAAGGATCCGGCCAAGACCGTGCCGGCGCCCTACAACGCCGCCAATTCCTCCGGCAGCAACGCCGGCCCGACCTCCAGGTCGCTGGCCGAGCGCGTTCAGCAAGACATCAAGGTGCTCAAGGAGGAGAATCCGAACGCACCGATCCCGATCGATCTGGTGACGACCTCGGCGAGCGGGCTCGATCCCGACATTTCTCCCGAGGCGGCGCTCTTCCAGGTACCGCGGGTGGCCCGGGAGCGCGGCATCGCGGAGGACAAGCTCCGTGAGCTGGTGAAGCTTCACACCGAGGGACGCCTGCTCGGCCTGCTCGGGGAGCCGCGGGTCAACGTGCTGCGGCTGAACATGGCGCTCGACGCCCTCAAGGCCGGGTGACATCTTTTATGAGCGATGGCCGCGCTACCCGATGAGACTCGCCCTTCGCCCGATGCGCTGCTGAAGGCCGCGCAGAAGGAGTCGCGCGGCAAGTTCAAGATCTTCTTCGGCGCCGCGCCCGGCGTCGGCAAGACCTACGAGATGCTGCAGGCCGCTCGCCAGCGCCGCAAGGAGGGCATCGATGTCGTGGTCGGCGTGGTCGAGACGCACGGCCGGGCCGAGACCGGGGCGCAGCTCGCGGGCCTCGAAATCCTTCCCCGGCGCGAAGTCGACTACAAGGGCCGCGTCCTGCAGGAGATGGATCTCGATGCCATCCTGAAGCGCGCGCCCAGGCTGGTGCTGGTCGACGAGCTCGCGCACACCAACGCGCCCGGCAGCCGCCATACCAAGCGCTACCAGGACGTCGAGGAACTGCTGGCCGCCGGCATCGACGTCTATTCGACCATGAACGTGCAGCACGTCGAGAGCCTGAACGACGTGGTGGCGCGCATCACCCGCATCCGCGTGCGCGAGACGGTGCCCGACTCGGTGGTCGACTCGGCCGACGAGGTCGAACTGGTCGACGTCACGCCGGCCGACCTGATCGCCCGCCTCGGCGAGGGCAAGGTCTATGTCCGCGAACAGGCGCAGCGCGCGCTGAAGCACTATTTCTCACCCGGCAACCTCACCGCGCTGCGCGAGCTGGCGCTGCGCCGGACCGCCGAGCGCGTCGACGAGCAGATGCTCACCTACATGCGCGAGCATGCCATCACCGGTCCCTGGGGCGCCGGCGAGCGGGTGATCGTCTGCCTCGATCCCGGCCCCGACGCCGCCAACACCGTGCGCGCCGCCAAGCGCACCGCGGCGGGCCTCGATGCCGAGCTGATCGCACTCTATGTCGAGACCGAACGCCACGCGCTGCTGAGCGACGCCGAGCAGGCCCGCCTCGCCGAGGCGACGCGCCTTGCCGAACAGCTTGGCGCCGAAGTGGCGCGGGTGCCTGGCCGGTCCGTGGTCGAGGAGATCCTGGCCTTCGCCCGTTCGCGCAACGCAACCCGAGTCGTCGTCGGCAAGTCGCGCCGTTCGCGCTGGTTCGAGCTGCGCCACGGCTCGGTGGTAGACGCCCTGGTGCGCAGCGGTTCGGGCCTGGTCGTCGAGGTCGCACCTGCCGGCGATAAGCAGCCGAGCCCGCCGGTGGTCGATTGGCTGTTCGGCGCGCCGCGCACCGTCGGCCCCTATCTCGAGGGGCTGCTGACCACAGCTGCCGCCACCGCCATCGGCGTGCTGATCGACCGCTTCGTGTTGCTGTCCAATATCTCGCTGGTCTTCGTCGTCCCGGTGCTGGTGGCCGCCGCCCGACACGGGCTGGTGCCCTCGCTCTGGGTCTCGGCGCTGTCGGTACTCAGCTACAACTTCTTCTTCCTGCCGCCGCTCTATCAACTGACCATCGCCGACCTGTCCAACGTGGTGGCGTTGTTTTTCTTCATGTTCGTGGCGGTAACCGCCAGCGCGCTCGGCACGCGCAGCCGGGCCCAGGCCGAGGCGGCGCGCCGCGAGGCGCGGACCACCGCCGATCTCTATGCCTTCAGCCGCAAGATCGCCGGAGTCATCGAACTCGACGATCTGCTGTGGATCGTGGTCACCCATCTCGCCCGCCTGCTCGACGCCGAGATCGCCGTGCTGATGCCCGACAACAGCCCGCAGGAAGGCGGCCGCCTGGTGCTGAAATCGGCTTTTCCGCCCGACAGCGAGTTCGGCGATGCCGATCTCGCGGCGGCGCGCTGGGCGTGGGATGCCGACCGGCCGACCGGCAAGGGCACGGACACGCTGCCCGGCGGGCGCTGGCTGTTCGTGCCGGTCCGCACCAGCCGCTCGCCCATCGCCATCGTCGGCATCCATGCCCGCCGCCCCGGCACCGAGGAGGCGCGCGAATTGGGCTCCGGCGAACGCCAGCTGCTCGAAGCGGTCGGCAACCAGTCGGCCGTCGCGATCGAGCGCGTGGTGCTTGCTCTCGATATCGACCAGGCGCGGCTGGGCGTCGAGCGCGAGCGGCTGCGCTCCTCCATGCTGACCTCGGTGAGCCACGATCTGCGCACGCCGCTCGCCTCGATCATCGGCGCGCTTTCGAGCCTCAGGAGCCATAGCGAACGCTACGACGAGGCCACGCGCGCCGAACTGATCGGAACCGCGCTGAGCGAGGCCGAGCGGCTCGATCGCTTCGTCGGCAACCTGCTCGACATGACGCGGCTCGATGCCGGCGCGGTCCGGCCCAGGCTCGAGCCGGTCGAGGTCGGCGACCTCGTTTCGACCAGCCTGCGCCGCGCCAAGCCGCTACTGGCCGACCGCGAGGTGACCACCTCGATCGAACCCGACCTGCCGGCGTTGTCGCTCGATTTCGTGCTTGCCGAGCAGGTGCTGTTCAACCTGCTCGACAATGCCGCCAAGTACTCCTCGTCGGGCGGCCGCATCGAGATTTCCGCCCGCCGCGTGGGCGATCGCGTCGAGATCGAGGTGCGTGACGAGGGGCCCGGCGTGCCGATCGATTCGCTGGGCCACCTGTTCGAAAAATTCTACCGCGCCGACGACGGCGACCGCCGCCGCGCCGGTACCGGACTGGGCCTGGCGATCGCCAAGGGCTTCGTCGAGGCGCAAGGCGGAACCATCGGCGCGCGCAATCGCACCGACCGCTCTGGCGCGGTCTTCACGCTCAGCTACCCTGTGCCCACATGACAAGTGAACCATGACCGGCGATGCCGCCATCATCCTGATCGTCGAGGACGAGCCGCCGATCCGCCGCCTGCTGCGGACGACCCTGGGTGCCCACGAATACCGCACCATCGAGGCGGCGACCGGCGATGAGGCGCTGTCGGGCCTGCGCCATCACCGGCCCGACCTGGTGCTGCTCGATCTCGGCCTGCCGGACGTCGACGGGCTGCAGTTGCTCTCCCAGATCCGCAAGCTCAGCCCGGTGCCGATCGTCGTCTTGTCGAGCCGCGGCGACGAAGCCGCCAAGGTGACCGCGCTCGATACCGGGGCCGACGACTACATCACCAAGCCGTTCGGCGCCGAGGAGCTGATGGCGCGCATCCGCGCCGCGCTGCGCCATCGCCTGCAACAGCAGGGCGCCGAGCGCACTTTCTCGAGCGGCGATCTGAGCGTCGACCTCGTCCGCCGCCTGGTGAAGCGCGGTGCGGAGGACGTGAAGCTCTCGCCCAAGGAATACGACATCCTCGAACAGCTGGTGATCCACGCCGGCAAGGTTCTGACCCACAAGCACCTGCTGCGCGAGGTCTGGCGCGACGAGTCGGTCGATCCGCAGTATCTGCGCGTCTATGTCCGGCAGCTCCGCCAGAAGGTCGAGGACGATCCTTCCACACCGCGGCACGTCCTGACCGAGCCCGGGGTGGGCTATCGGCTGGTATGACGCTACGCTCGCCTCCTCGAAGAGGAGGAAACCATGGCCGAGAGCGAGCTTTACAAGAAGGGCACCGCCATCCGCAGCAAGCTGATGGGCGCCAAGTACGCCGAGAACATGAACAAGACAGTGTACGACGATCCGATCATGCAGAAGTTCGGTCAGTACACCCGCGAGGCCGTGTTCGGCATGCTATGGGATCGGCCGGGCATCGACCACAAGACCAGGGCCTTGATCTGCGTGATCTCCGATACCTCGCAGGCGCGGTGGCCCGAACTCGCCATCCACCTGCGCATGGCACGCAACATGGGCTGGACCGAGGACGAATTGGCCGAGGCGCTGATGCA
>CAYZQZ010000148.1:0-8879 GCA_964480235.1 uncultured Reyranella sp.
GCACGGCGCAAGGCGGCGCTGGCGGCCCAGGCGGCGCTCGCCAAGCGCGGCGTCGCGGTCCTCATCCTGCCGGTCGACGTTTCGATGGCCACCGCGCCTGATCAGCCCGACTTCGCCGTGCACCGCGCCTCGCCCGTCGTGCGCCCCAGCGACAGCGAACTCGACGGCATCGCCTATATCCTCAACGAGAGCCGCCGCTTCGCGATCTACGGCGGGTCGGGCTGCCAGGGCGCGCATGACGAGATCGTGGCGCTGGCCGACAAGATGAAGGCGCCGGTCGCCCACACGTCGCGCGCCAAGGATTTCCTCGAATACGACAACCCGTTCAATGTCGGCATGACCGGCGTGCTCGGCACCGCGGGCGGCTATCACACGCTGAAGAACTGCGACACGCTGCTGCTGCTCGGCTGCGACTTCGCGTGGCGCCAGTTCTATCCCGACAACGCCCGCATCGTTCAGATCGACATCGATCCCACCCATCTCGGCCGCCGTCACCCGATCGAACTGGGCGCGGTCGGCAACATCAAGGACACAGTGGCGGCTCTCCTGCCGCGCCTGAAGCCGCGGACGGACCGCGTCTTCCTCGACGACTGCCTGGCGCGTCACGAAAAGGCAGTGGCCGCCCTCGACAAGCGCGCAGCTCCCCAGCATTTCGGCAAGATCCACCCGCAATACGTGGCGACCTTGATCGACAAGCACGCAGCGGACGACGCGATCTTCACCGCCGACGGCGGCTCGCCGATGGTCTGGCTGCTGCGCCACATCAAGGCCAACGGCAAGCGCCGCACCCTCACCAGCCTGACGCACGGCACCATGGCCAATGCCATGCCGCAGTCGCTCGGCGCCAAGCGGGCGTTTCCCGAACGTCAGGTAATTTCGATGAGCGGCGACGGCGGCCTCAGCATGCTGCTGGGCGACCTGCTGACGGCGATCCAGGAGAAGATTCCGATCAAGGTCGTGGTCTTCAACAACGGCTCGCTCGGCTTCGTCGAGATGGAGATGAAGGTCGAAGGCCTGCTCAACGCCTACACCAACCTCGAGAACCCCGATTTCTCGAAGGTCGCCCAAGCGATCGGCTTCCATTCCCGCCGGGTCGAGCGGGCCGAGGATCTCGAGGGCGCGATCCAGGAATGGCTGGCTCAACCCGGGCCGGCGCTGCTCGACGTCGTGGCCAGCAAGCTCGAGCTGGTGATGCCGCCACACGTCGAAGTCGGACAGGTCTTCGGCACGGCTCTCTATTCGGCAAAGGCTCTGCTCGGCGGCCGCGCCGGCGACGTCTGGGATCTCGCTGTCGACAATCTCTAGAAAAAAACAATCTCCGGGGAAGAAGCGCCATGAAGTTCGGCGTGTTTGATCACATGGACCGTGCCGGCGCCGATCTGGGCCGGCAATTCGAGGATCGGCTGAAGCTGATCGAGCTCTACGAGAAACGTGGGTTCCATGCCTATCACCTGGCCGAGCATCATGCGACGCCGCTCGGCATGGCACCCTCGCCCAGCGTGTTCCTGGCCGCCGTGGCGCAGCGCACGAAGAAGCTGCGTTTCGGACCGCTGGTCTACACGCTGAACCTCTACCACCCGCTGCGGCTGATCGACGAGATCTGCATGCTCGACCAGATGAGCGGCGGGCGACTGGAACTCGGCATCGGACGCGGCATCTCGCCCTATGAGGTCGGCTACTACGGCGTCGATCCTGCGACCGGGCCGGAGCGATTCGCCGAGACGCTCGACGTGGTCCTGAAGGGACTGACCGAGAAGCGCCTCAAGCATTCCGGCAAGTACTTCACTTTCGACGACGTGCCGATGGAGATGCAGCCCGTCCAACGACCGCATCCGCCGCTGTGGTATGGCGCCAATTCGCTCGAGAGTGCGGATCGCCTCGCCAGGCAGGCCTGCAACACCGTGGTCGGCATGAAAGCCGAGGCGGTCGGGCAGTTCGCCGCCCGCTATCGCGCGGCGTGGGCCGAACTCGGCCGTGATCCTGCGGCGATGCCGCTGATCGGCCTCAGTCGCCATATCGTCGTCGGCGACACCGACAAGGAGGCGCAGAGCGCGGCCAAGCGCGCCTTCGCACTGTGGTACGACGCTCTCATCCATCTCTGGCGCGCCCATGGCGTCGGCCTGCCGCGGCAGATGATCCCGGCCGACTTCGAACCGGCGCTGGACGGCGGCTACATCGTCGCGGGCTCGGCCTCAACCGTGCGCGAACGTCTGAAGCGCGACAATGACGTGGCCGGCATCAACTACTGCCTCTGCCGCATGGCGTTCGGTGATCTGTCGTTCGCGGAATCGAGTCGCTCGGTCGACTTGTTCGCGCGCGAGGTCATGCCGGCGCTTTGACCGGCTGCTATGGCCGTCAGCTATGCGCTTTCGCAGGCGACTTGCCTGAGAGTTGTGTATAAGATGGGGCAACAACCCCCTCTTTTGTAACAAGAATATGAAATTCGCCGTCTTCGACCATCTGGACCGTTCGGGCCCGGATCTGGTGCGTCAGTACGAAGAGCGGCTGCGCCTAATCGAAATCTACGAATGGGCGGACTTTCACGCCTATCACGTGGCCGAACATCACGGCACGCCGCTCGGCATGGCGCCCTCGCCCGGCCTCTTCCTGGCCTCGGTCGCCCAGCGCACAACGACGCTGCGGTTCGGTCCGCTGGTCTATCCGCTCGGCCTCTATCACCCGCTGCGCCTGATCGAAGAGATCTGCATGCTCGACGCGCTGAGCGACGGCCGTCTCGAACTCGGCGTCGGCCGCGGCGCCTCGCCCTACGAGGCTGGCTTCTTCGGCGTCGATCCGCGCACCAGCGTCGAGCGCTTCGAGGAGATTCTTGAAATCCTGATCAAGGGACTCGGCTCGAAGCACCTCGACCACCAGGGCAAGTTCTACCAATTCGACAAAGTGCCGCTGGCGGTTCAGCCGGTGCAGCGACCGCATCCGCCGCTGTGGGTGGCGACCCGCTCCCTCAACGGTGCCCCTCACCTTGCCCGCCAGGGCAGCAACGTGGCGCTCAGCCTGCCGACGCGCGACGCCGGCGAGTTCGTCGCCTGCTTCAAGGCCGCCTGGATCGCCCTCGGCCGCGATCTCGAAGACCTGCCCTTCCTCGGCAACACGCGCAACGTCGTCGTGGCCGAGAGCGACCGCGAGGCCAACAGGTCGGCGCGGCGCGCCTTCAAGGTCTGGTACAGCTCCCTGGTTCATCTCTGGCGTGCGCACGGCATGGAGCTGCCCCCTCAGATCTTCCCGTCCGATTACGACGAGGCGGTGGGACTAGGCTATGTGGTGGCCGGCTCGCCCGCCACGGTGCGCGATCGCATGGGCCACGACGACGAGATCTCCGACATCAATTACTCTATCTGCCGTTTCGCCTTTGGCGACCTCGCCTACGAGGAATCGGCACGCTCGGTGCGCCTGTTCGCGCGCGAAGTCATGCCGGCGCTGGAAGGCGACGGCAAGCGCGAACGCCGTCGGGCCGCGACCGGGAGCATGGTCGGCGGTTTGCGCTGGGTCGGCGCAGAAAGCCTGACCGACGTCGGCTTCCTGTTCCGCTAAGAGCGCTGCGCTTCAAGCCTGCTATCCTTGGTGCTGCCAAGGAGGGTTCATGGCCATCGAGAAGTGGGCGCTGCTCGACAGCGAACTGGTGTTCGGACACCGCTGGTATCAGCTGCGGCGCGATACGGTGCGATTGCCCGACGGCACGGTGGTCGACGACTATTTCGTGTCGGTGCGGCCCGAGGTGGCCATGGTGTTTCCGCTGACGCCGAACGGCGACGTGATCTTCGTACGCCAGTACAAACACGGCGCCCAGGCGATCACGATCGAGCTGCCAGGCGGCACCTTCCGCCACGAACTGCCCGAGGACGCCGCGCGCCGCGAGCTTCTCGAGGAAACAGGATACAGCCCCGGCAAACTGATCCCGCTGGGTTGGATCTGGGAGGACCCGACGCGCAACACCAGCCGGGTCCACATGTTTCTGGCACTCGACTGCCGAGCCACCGGCCAACAGGAACTCCAGGATCTCGAAGGCTCGGCAGGAATCGAGGTGCTCCCTATTCCCCTGAGTGACGTGCTGCCGCGCGTACGGCGCGGCGAGATCTGTGCGATGTCCGCCTCTTCCACCATCCTGTGTGCGCTCGACGAACTCGCACTCAGGAAGGCGAAGGGTTAACTCCAGACACGGCAAAGCCGGCGATGGTGGGGCCACCGCCGGCTCCGTCGAGAGGACGGGTTTACGCCGCCCGGGGAGAGATAGCGACGAACCGCGTCGAACCCTCTCGAAGCACTTTCATCAGGACAGGCTTCTTGCTGTCCTTGGCTTCACGCATCTTGGCCGCCGCGTCCTTGGGCGAGTCGACCGCGGCGCGGCCGACCTGCTGCAGAACGTCGCCCGGCTGCAGGCCCTGGTCGGCGGCCGGGCTGCCGGCCTCGACCGAGGCGATCAGCGCGCCCTTCACGTCGTCCTTCAGCCCGAGTTCCTGGCGAGCCTCCGGCGTGAGCGGCGCCAGCGCGACGCCGTAGGAGGCCTGCTCCTTGGCCTCGGCCTTCTTGTCGGCCTTGGCCTCCTTGGCCTCCTTGGCCTCCTTGGCCGGCTGGGAGTCGCCCAGCTTGGCCTGGACCGTCATGTCCTTGCCGTCGCGCCACAGCCCGATCTTGACCGAGGTGCCCGGCTGGGCCGACGCGATGGTGCGCGTCAGGTCCTTCATTGCGGCGACGTCCTTGCCGTCGACGCTCTTGATGACGTCGCCCGACATGATGCCGGCCTTCTGGGCGGCACTGTTCGGTTCGACCTGGGCAACAAGGGCACCCGAGGCCGAGCCGAGCGACAGGCTCTCGGCGATTTCAGCCGTGACCGGCTGGATCTGCACACCGAGCAGCCCGCGCTCGACCCGCCCGTGATCCTTGAGCTGGCCAACCACCGGCTGGGCCAGGGTCGACGGGATGGCGAAGCCGAGGCCGACACTGCCGCCGGTCGGCGAGAAGATCGCGGTGTTGATGCCGATGACCTTGCCGTTCATATCGAACAGCGGGCCGCCGGAGTTGCCGCGATTGATCGCCGCGTCGGTCTGGATGTAGTCGTCGAACGGGCCGGACTGGATGTCGCGACCGCGCGCCGACACGATGCCGGTCGTCACAGTGCCGCCCAGGCCGAACGGATTGCCGACCGCCATAACCGACTGGCTGACCCGCACCTTGGCGGCGTCGCCGAACTCGACGTAGGGCAGCGGCTTGTCGCTCTCGACCTTGAGCACGGCCAGGTCGGTCTTCTCGTCCGCGCCCAGCAGCTTCGCCGGGAACTTGCGGCCGTCCGACAGGGTCACGGTGATCTTGTCGGCCTTACCGGCGACGTGATTGTTGGTCACGATGATGCCGGACGGGTCGACGATGAAGCCGGTACCGACTGCCTGGGCCTTCTGCTGCGTCTTGGGCTGCATCTTGGGCATGCCCTTGCCGCCGCCGAAGCGCTCGGAGAACTGGCGCATGAACTCTTCCATGTCCGACGGCGACTTGCCCGACATGCGGATTTCGTCGTCGCCGGCATCGGCCTTCATGGTCACCGCGACGTTGACGACGGCGGGAGTGACCTTGGCGGCGAGGTCGGCGAAGTCATGGGTCGCCTCGCCGGCCAGCGCGGGGGGCGCCGTCACGAGGGGCATGATGAGGGCCGGCGCCGAGAGCGCCGTAGTCAGCGCCAGAGCGGCGATGATCCTGGACTTGGTCTTCTTCGTCATTGGCTTGAGCCTCCTGTTTGCTCGCAGGAGGAATATGGGAGGTTGCTGATGGCACCCCCGTGGCCGCCACATTGAATGTTTGTATAGTTTGCGGGCGGGCCGGGGGCCGAAGAATCCTTGAAAATCAGGAGGTTCCCCTGCCCCGCCGGGGATGGGACAAAGGCGGCCGTGAAGATCCTATTGGTCGAAGACGACAAGCAGACGGCGGACTATGTCGCCAAGGGCCTGCGCGAGCATGGCCACACGGTCGACCGCGCCGACAACGGTCGCGACGGGCTGTTCCTCGCCGGCAGCGAGCCCTACGACGTCATGATCGTCGATCGCCACATGCCGCAGATGGACGGGCTCTCGCTGGTCAAGACGGCGCGCGCGGCGGGCGTGAAGATTCCGGTGCTGTTCCTCACGACGATGGGCGGAGTCGACGACCGGGTCGAGGGCCTGGAGGCTGGCGGCGACGACTATCTCACCAAACCCTTCGCCTTTGCCGAACTGCTGGCCCGCGTCTCCGCGCTGGCGCGCCGGCCGCCGATCGTGGCGGCGACGAAGCTTGCCGTCGGCGATCTCGAACTCGACCTGCTCGGGCGCAGCGTGACCCGCGCTGGAAAGCGGCTCGATCTGCTGGCGCAGGAATTCAAGATCCTCGAATTCATGCTGCGCCACGCCGGAGAGGTCGTGACCCGCACAATGCTGCTGGAGAAGGTTTGGGACTTCCATTTCGATCCCAAGACCAACATCGTCGAGACCCACATCAGCCGACTGCGCTCCAAGATCGACAAGGGCTTCGACAAGCCGCTGCTGCACACGGTCCGGGGAGCAGGCTATGTCCTCCGCGCCGAGTAGCCGCTTCTCGCGCATCCTGCGAAGCGCGAGCTTCCGCATGACGCTTGCCTATGTCGGGCTGTTCGTCGTCTCGGCGGTCGCGCTGTTCGCCACGGTGTACTTCACCGCGACCGCGGCCATGCAGAGCGACATGCAGGCCGTGCTGCGCAGCGAGGCCTATCAGCTGGGCGAAATCCACCGCCGCTCGGGCCTGCTCGGCGTGGCACAGGAGATCACCAAGCGCATCAACTTCCGAACCCGCGGGCCGATCTACTACCTGCTGCAGGGCCCCTCGCAGCAGGTCATGGTCGGCAACCTGCCGGGCATGCCCCCGGTCAACGGCGCCATCGATTTTGCGCGCGAGGACGATGCCGCCCCGACAAGCGAGCGTGCACGCCTGATGGGGTTCGGCATCACCCTGCCCGACGGATCGTTCATCCTGGTCGCGCAGGATACCAGCCGCTTGCTCGACATGCAGCGGGCGATCGAAAGCGCCTTCGCCTGGGCGGGCGGCCTCACGCTGCTGCTCGCGATCGCGGGCGGCGTGCTGCTGAGCGGCAACTTCCTGCGCCGCATCGACACGATCGGGCGCACCAGCCGCGCCATCATGGAGGGCGACCTCACTGCGCGCATCCCTGCACGCGGCACCAACGACGAGATCGACCAGTTGGTGGCGGGCCTCAACGCCATGCTCGACCGCATCCAGCAATTGCTCGAGGGCGTGCGCCAGGTATCGAGCGACATCGCCCACGACCTGCGCACGCCGCTCAGCCGGCTGCGCCAGCGGCTGGAGGATGCGCGCGAGCACGCCACGACCACCGGCGACTATGCCGCCGCCACCGAGGCCGCGATCGGCGAGGCCGACGAGATGCTGGAGATATTTTCGGCCCTGCTGCGCATCGCGCAGATCGAAGCAGGCGCCCAGAAGAGCGCCTTCGCCCCCGTCGACGTGTCGGAACTGGCGCGCAGCGTCGGCGAGGCCTACCTGCCCGCCGCCGAGGACTCGCAGCACCGGCTCGTCCTGGAGATCCAGGACAGCGCCACGCTCAACGGCGATCGCCAGCTGCTGGCGCAGATGCTGTCAAACCTGGTCGAGAACGCCCTGCATCACACCCCGGCTGGAACGACGGTGACCGTCGCCGTGCGCAACCCGGCCAACGGCCTGGAGATCGAGGTCGCCGACACCGGGCCCGGCATTCCGCAAGCCGAGCGCGACAAGGTGTTCGAGCGCTTCTATCGTCTCGATCGCAGCCGCGGCACGGCCGGCAGCGGTCTGGGGCTGGCGCTGGTCAAGGCCATCGCCGGTCTGCACGGCCTTGCGATTCGTCTGGAGGAACGCAAGCCCGGCCTCGCCGTTGTCATTGCGCGGTCGTCCTGAAGGAATACTGAGATCCATGTTCGCTTATGTCGGCTCCTACACCACGCCCGAACGCAAGGGCCACGGCAACGGGATCAACGTCTACCGCGTCGACCCCCGCAACGGCGCTTTCCGCCACGTCCAGCAGCTGGGCGGCCTCGAGAATCCATCGTTTCTCGCGATCAACAAGGCGGGCACCCGTCTCTATTCCGTGCACGGCGATCGTAGCGAGGCGACCGCCTACACGATCGACGGCAAGACCGGGCGTCTCAGCGTGCTGAACCGGCAGTCGACCGGCGGTTACAACGTCATCCATCTCGACTTCGACGCCACCGGGCGGTTCCTGGTGGTGACCAATTACGGCACCGACACGATCGCAGCCCTGCCGATCGCCAAGGACGGCTCGCTCGGCCCCTACTCGACACTGACCACCGTGACCGGCACGCCGGGGCCGCACCGCCGCGAGCAGAACAACATCCGGCCGCACCACAATCCGCTCGACCGCGAGGGCAAGCATTTCTTCCTGCCCTGCAAGGGCGGCGACGCGGTGATCGCCTACCGGCTCGACCGCAAGCGCGGCGTCGCCGTCGAGGCTGCGCGCATTACTTCGAGGCCCGGTGCAGGCCCGCGTCATATCGACTTTCATCCGAGAAAGCCGTTCGCCTACGTGATCAACGAACTCGATTCGACGATCACGACCTATCGGAAGTCGGGCCCGGTGCTGGCGCCGCTGCAGACGATCCCATCCTGTCCCGACGGCTTCACCGGCTACAGCACCGGCGCCGAGATCGGAGTCGGCCGCGATGGCCGCCACGTTTATGTCACCAACCGCGGCCACGACAGCATCGGCGTGTTTGCGGTAGATCCTTCCCGGGGAACACTGTCGCCGAAGCAATGGGTTCCGACCAACGGCAGCGTGCCACGTTTCTTTGCTTTCGACCGGGCCGAGCGTTTTCTCTATGTCGCCAACCAGGGCA
>CAYZQZ010000149.1:0-8870 GCA_964480235.1 uncultured Reyranella sp.
CATTCTGGGACAATCTCGCGATCACCATCCAACTGCACGAGATCAAGCAGGTCGTAGGCCTCACCCATCGCGACTGCGGCGCCGCCGTCGTGGCCTATGGCGAGGAGATCAAGACCAACAAGGCGTTCGAGACGGCCAAGAACACCGAAGCGCTGAACACCTTCCGTGCGGAAGTCGGCCAGCGCCAGCCCAAGCTTCAGGTCTTCACCGGCATCATGGCGCTGGACGGTACGGTCGAGGTCATCGGCTGACGGTCTTCAAAGTCACTTTCGATCAAGTCGTCGGACGGGCGGCAATAGTGTAAACTGCCGCCCGTGCCCGATTCTTCCCTGTCCGTTCGGCCCAAATCGGCCTCGACGCTCGAACTGCAATTGGCGGCCCAGCGCGCGCGCCGTCCGGCGGACCCGCTGCTTTCCCTTGTCGTGCCGGTATTCAACGAGGAAGAGTCGATCGACATCTTTCTCTCCGCTGTAACAGCCGTCCTCGAGAAGGCCGGGCTGCGCTTCGAGGTCGTGTTCGTCAATGACGGCTCGCGCGACGACACGTTCGCCCATCTGCTGGGCCGCAGTGCCACCGACAGGCGCGTCAAGGTGGTGAACCTGTCGCGCAATTTCGGGAAGGAAGCCGCGCTGACCGCCGGCCTCGACCATGCCGCGGGCGACGTGCTGATCCCGATGGACATCGACCTGCAGGATCCGCCCGACCTGATCGCGCCGTTCGTCGAGCGCTGGCGCGAGGGTTACGACATCGTCTACGGCATCCGCGCGGCGCGCACGTCCGACACCGCGGCCAAGCGTCTGTCGGCAGGCTGGTTCTACTGGGCGTTCAACTCGATGTCGCCGGTGCGCATTCCAGCCAATGTCGGCGACTTCCGCCTGGTCGATCGGCGTGCCGTCGAGGTGCTGCGCCAGCTGCCCGAGCGCAACCGCTTCATGAAGGGCCTGTTCGCCTGGGTCGGCTTCAATTCCGTAGGCGTGCCCTACGAGCGGCCGTCGCGCGCGGCGGGCTCGACCAAGTTCAATCTATGGCGGCTGTGGAATTTCGCGCTCGACGGCGTGGTCGGCTTCTCGACCGTACCGCTGCGGGCCTCGTTCTACGCCGGGCTGGTGATCGCGGCGATCGCCGTGCTCTATGCGTTGTTCATCGTCACGCGCGTGCTGCTGTTCGGCATCGACACGCCCGGCTACGCCTCGCTGTTGATCGCGGTCCTGGGCATGGGCGCGATCCAGCTCGTGTCGATCGGCATCATCGGCGAATATCTCGGCCGCTTGTTCCACGAAGTCAAAGGCCGGCCGATCTACGTCGTCGAAGGCTTCTACGAGGATGGCGCGGCCCGGCCGCACAAGGCCTGACCTCGATGGATCTCAAGGAAGAAGACATCCTCGGCGACGATATCGGTCGCCACTGGTACTACCGGTCCAAGGCGGCAGCGCTGCGCCAGGCGGTCTGGGACGTGGCGCCACGCAAGATCCTCGATGTCGGTGCCGGCTCGGGCTTCTTCTCGCGCCACCTGCTGACCCACACCGAGGCACGCCAGGCACTGTGCGTCGATATCGGCTACCGCAACGACGCCGAGGATGAGGTCGACGGAAAGAAGGTGGTCTATCGACGCGACATCGGCACGACCGACTGCGACCTCGTCCTGATGATGGACGTACTGGAGCATGTCGACGACGACCGCGGTCTGGTGAAGCTCTATTCCGACAAGGTGCCGTCCGGCGCGCATTTCCTGGTGACGGTGCCGGCCTTCCGGTTCCTGTGGAGCGGCCACGACGTCTTCCTCGAGCACAAGCGGCGCTATCGCCTGCCCGAGATCGAGGCGGTGATGCGCGACGCCGGCCTGACGGTAATCACCGGCGCCTACTATTTCGGCTTCATTTTCCCGCTGGCCGCGGCAGTGCGACTAGCCTCGCGCAACACGACCGAGCCGCGCAGCAGCCTGAGCAAGCACGACGCGCTGACCAATGGCATCCTGACGGCGATCTGTGCGATCGAACGGCCGTTCTTCTCCTTCAACCGCCTCGCCGGTCTCTCCGCCTTCGTCCTGGCACGCAAGCCCTGACGGGCCTTCAGGCCGCGACCACGTCCTTGCTGCCGATGCGCCGGCGGCGGGCGTTGATCTCGCGCAGGGTCACCAGCATCTCGTCGGCCACGACGTCGCCCGGGATGCCGTCGCCCTCGGCCTTGAGTTCGTCCATGTCGACCCACACGGCATAGAGCGGTGCGGTGCGCTGGGTGATGATGCCGGCGTGCAGCAGGGTCTTGATCAGCACGCGGAACATGTTGGTGCTGTCCTTCAGGGTCTCGCGCCGGTCGGCGTCGCCGAAGACTTCCTTGACCGAGTCGCGCACCCATTCCCAGTGCAGGCCGTACTTGGCATAGATCACCTGCTTCTGCTCGGCGTTGATCAGGTTGAACAGCAGCATCTGGAAGAGCTGCGCCGACCAGTCCTCGACCTTGCGGTGCTCGTCCGGGCTGAGATGGCGGATCGTCTTGTTTGCCCACAACCGCCCGAAGCGATGGTGGAACGCCTCGTCGCTCATGACGAGCTGCACCAGCCGGCGCAGGACGGGATCGTTGGTCTTGGCGTTGAGCGTGGCGAAGGAGCCCATGGCGAGCCCCTCGATCAGCATCTGCATGCCGACGATCTTCTTGTAGACCTCGGGCGTGCTCACCAGATCGGCCAGAACGGTGGCGATCGTCTTGCCGACCGGCAGCGGCGCGCCCCAGCGCCTGGCGATGTAGCGCGTGAAGCCCGCGACATGGCGCGCCTCCTCGCGCGCCTGGTTGGCGGCGTACTCCTGCGCGCCGGGATCGAGCAGGATGTGGCAGAGGCTGGCCGACAGCGACAGCGCGCCCTGCTCGCCGTGCAGCAGGTTGGAGATCGACCAGTGCATGACGTCGTTGGCGAACTCGATCTTCTGGCCCTCGTCGAGGCGGTCGGCGACGGCGCTGCGTAGCTCCACGACCATGTCGAACGGCACGATCGGCGTTTTTGCCATGTCGAAGGGCTGGTCGAAATCGATGTAGTTGCGGTCGAAGGGGTCCCAGAAATGGTCGTGGGTCGCCGAGATGATGCCGTCGAAGGCGTTGCTGCGCCTCCCATAGCGTGGCACTTCCAGCATGGCCGGAAAATCCTCCGGTCCGACCGCGTCATAAGCCTTGTCGTATGTAATTTGTTGGGCCATTTGGGGCCTCCAGTTTCAGGGCAAATATGACGACAGTGTCATCTTTTTCAATGGATTTTTCCCCAGTCCCGGCGCATGGGACTTCCGCCATATTCCGCCCCAATGGCGCCCGGCCCACGCCGGGCGCCCAGGAGTAGCAAATGTCCCGCCGCCGCCGCATCTACGAGGGCAAGGCCAAGACCTTGTTCGAGGGGCCAGAGCCCGGGACCATCGTCCAGTATTTCAAGGACGACGCCACCGCGTTCAACAACCAGAAGAAGGGCACGATCACCGGCAAAGGGGTGATCAACAACCGCATCTCCGAGTTCCTGATGACCAAGCTCGGCGAGATCGGCGTGCCGACCCATTTCATCCGCCGCCTCAACATGCGCGAGCAGCTGATCCGGCAGGTCGAGATCATCCCGCTCGAGGTCGTGGTGCGCAACGTGGCCGCGGGCTCCTTCGCCAAGCGCTTCGGCATCGAGGAAGGCACGCAGCTGCCGCGCTCGATCATGGAGTTCTTCTACAAGAACGACACGCTCGGCGATCCGATGGTGACCGAGGAGCACATCACCGCGTTCGGCTGGGCGACGCCGCAGGACCTCGACGACATCGTCGCCCTCACCCTGCGCGTCAACGATTTCCTGTTCGGCCTGTTCCTCGGCTGCGGCATCAAGCTGATCGACTTCAAGATCGAATTCGGCCGCCTGTACGAGGACGACATGGTCCGCATCGTGCTTGCCGACGAGATCAGCCCCGACTCGTGCCGGCTGTGGGATCTGCGCACCAACGAGAAGCTCGACAAGGACCGCTTCCGCCGCGACCTCGGCAAGGTCGAGGAAGCCTACCAGGAAGTGGCGCGGCGGCTGGGCATTCTGATCGATCAGGGTCCGGGCGACGTCCGCGGCCCGACCACCCTTCAATAGGTCATCCCCACCAAGAGGCGAAATGAAAGCCAGAGTTCACGTAACCCTCAAGAACGGCGTGCTCGACCCCCAGGGCAAGGCCATCGGACATTCCCTCAACCGGCTGGGCTTTCCCGAAGTGGGAGATGTCCGCCAGGGCAAGTTCATCGAGCTGGAGCTCAACGAGACCGACAAGGCGCGCGCCAGGGCCCGGCTCGAGGAGATGTGCAAGAAGCTGCTGGCAAACACGGTGATCGAGAATTTCTCGATCGAGCTGGTCTGACTTAGGCCACGCGATGAAAGCTGCAGTCCTCGTCTTTCCGGGATCGAACCGCGAAGGCGACGTCGCCCAGGCGATCGAACTGGTCACCGGCCGCAGGCCTGACATGGTGTGGCACGGCGACGGCGACTTCCCGAAGACCGACCTGATCGTGGTGCCGGGGGGCTTCTCCTACGGTGACTATCTGCGCTGTGGCGCGATGGCGGCGCAGTCTCCGGTGATGGCCGAGGTCAAGAAGCGCGCCGCGCAGGGCGTGCCCGTGCTGGGCATCTGCAACGGCTTCCAGATCATTACCGAGGCGGGCCTGCTGCCGGGCACGCTGATGCGCAACTCGCACCTGAAGTTCGTCTGCGCTGACGTGCATCTCAGGGTCGAGACCAGCCAGAGCCTGTTCACCAACCGCTATCAGGAGGGCCAGGTGATCCGGGTTCCGGTGGCGCATGCCGAGGGCAACTACTTCGCCGACGCTGACACGCTGAAGAAGCTGGAAGACCGTGGCCAGATCGCTTTCCGCTACTGCGCACCGGACGGCACCGTCGACGGCACGGGCAATCCCAACGGCTCGATCCGCAACATCGCCGGCGTCTTCAACGAAACAAAGACCGTGATGGGCCTGATGCCGCATCCGGAGAACGCCACCGAGCCGCTGTTCGGCGGCACAGACGGCCGCGGCCTGTTCGAAGGCCTGGTCGATGCGCTTTCGTGAATGCCCTTTCGTGAGTGAGTTGACGTGACCATCGCCGTCGAGAAGAACCCGCCCGTCAAATTGCCCAACGAGCCTGCAATCACGCCGCAGGTCGTCGCCGAGCACGGCCTGGCGCCGGACGAATACGAGCGGCTACTGAAGATCATGGGCCGCACGCCGACCATGGTGGAGCTCGGCATCTTCTCGGCCATGTGGAGCGAACACTGCTCCTACAAGTCCTCGAAGGTGTGGCTCAAGAAGCTGCCGACCAAGGCGCCATGGGTGATCCAGGGCCCGGGCGAGAACGCAGGCGTGATCGACATCGGCGACGAGCAGGCCGCCATCTTCAAGATGGAAAGCCACAACCATCCCTCCTACATCGAGCCTTACCAGGGCGCGGCAACCGGTGTCGGCGGCATCCTGCGCGACGTCTTCACCATGGGTGCCCGCCCGATCGCCAACCTCAACGCGCTGCGGTTCGGCGATCCGAGCCACCCCAAGACCCGGCACTTGGTGTCCGGCGTGGTCGCGGGCATCGGCGGCTACGGCAACTGCATGGGCATCCCCACGGTTGGCGGCGAGACCAATTTCCATGCCGCCTACAACGGCAACATCCTGGTCAACGCCATGACCGTGGGCATCGCCCGGACCGACAAGATTTTCTATTCGGCGGCGGCCGGCCTCGGCAATCCGATGGTCTATGTCGGCTCCAAGACCGGCCGCGACGGCATCCATGGCGCCACCATGTCGTCGACCGAGTTCAACGAAGACAGCGAGAGCAAGCGGCCCACCGTTCAGGTCGGCGATCCATTCGTCGAAAAGCTGCTGCTGGAAGCCTGCCTCGAGTTGATGGCGACCGATGCAATCGTAGCCATCCAGGACATGGGCGCGGCCGGCCTTACCTCGTCGTCTTTCGAGATGGCGGCCAAGGGCGGGCTCGGCCTGGAAATGGCGCTCGACAAGGTTCCGATGCGCGAAGCAGGCATGAATCCCTACGAACTCATGCTCTCCGAGAGCCAGGAGCGCATGCTGATCGTACTGAAGCCCGGTCGCGAGGAGCAGGCGCGCAAGATTTTCGAGAAGTGGGAGCTCGACTTCGCCGTCATCGGCCGTCTCACCGACACCGAGCGCATGGTGCTGACGTGGCACGGCGACGTGGTCGGCAACATTCCGATCCCGCCGCTGGTCACCGAGGCGCCGATGTACGAGCGCCCGTGGAAGCTCACCGATCTTCCGCCCGCACTCGATGCCGCCAAAGTGCCGTCACCGAAGGACTGGAATGCCGCCTTGCTGGCACTGATGAGCTGCCCCGATCTCGCGAGCAAGGCGTGGATCTGGCACCAGTACGACCATCTCATCATGGGTAATACGGCGATCCGGCCGCAGGACGGCGACGCCGCCCTCGTGCGCGTGCCCGAGGCAGCGAACGGCACCAGCCACAAGGGCCTCGCCATGACCAGCGACTGCACCCCGCGCTACGTGCAGGCCCATCCCGAGACCGGCGGCCGCCAGGCCGTTGCGGAGGCATGGCGCAACATCACCGCCACAGGAGCAAAGCCGCTTGCCGTCACCGACAACATGAATTTCGGCAACCCGCAGAAGCCCGAGATCATGGGGCAATTCGCCGGCGCCATCCTCGGGATGGCGGAGGCGTGTCGCGTCCTCGACTTCCCGGTCGTGAGCGGAAACGTCTCGCTCTACAACGAGACCGAGGGCCGCCCGATCCTGCCGACGCCGACCATCGGCGCCGTCGGTGTCATCAACGACATTTCCAAGGCGGTCGGCTCCCGGCTGACCCAGGCTGGCCTCGGCATCGTGCTGATCGGCGAGACAAGGGGATGGCTCGGCCAGTCGCTCTATCTCCGCGAAGCCTGCGGCCGGGAAGAAGGCGCCCCTCCACCGGTCGACCTCGCGGTCGAGCGACGTAATGGGGACTTCGTGCGTGACCAGATCGACCGCCGCCGGGTGTCGGCCTGCCACGATCTCAGCGATGGCGGCCTGCTGGTGGCCCTCGCCGAGATGTGCATCGCCGGCGGCACCGGCGTCGACGTGGCCCAGCCGGCCGGCATCGCGGTCCCCTCGCACGCGTTTTTCTATGGCGAGGATCAGGCCCGTTATCTCATCGCCAGCGGCTCAGCCGACGAAATCCTGGCAGATGCCGCAAAAGCCGGGGTTCCGGCGGTGCTTCTGGGCTATTCCGGCGGTACGTCGCTCACCGTGAAGGGCCTCGTTTCGCTGACCCTCAGCGACATCAAGGCCGCCCACGAAGCCTGGTTGCCGGGCTATATGAACGCCACGGAATAGCCTCGAAAAACCAGCAGGAAAACCAAGCAAATGCCGATGGCCGCCGAAGACATTGTCCACCTGATCAAGCAAGGCATTCCCGATGCCCAGGTCGAGATGCAGGACCTCGCGGGCGACGGCGACCACTGGGCGGCGACGGTGGTTTCGCCGTCTTTTGCCGGCAAGAGCAAGATCCAGCAGCACCAGATGGTCTACCGGGCTCTGGGCGAGCGCATGGGGGGCGTGCTGCACGCCCTCAAATTGACCACCATGGCGCAGAAGCCCTGACCGCCTTATATTGAAGGTCAGTTCCGCGCCCCAGCCGGGGTGCTTCAGGAGATCGACATGAGCGAAGTGTTCGACCGCATCCGCGACGAGATCGGCAAGAACGACGTGCTGCTGTTCATGAAGGGCACGCCGGTGTTCCCCCAGTGCGGCTTCTCGGCCGCCGTTGTCGAGGTGCTGAGCGACCTCGGCGTGAAGTTCCACGGCATCAACATCCTTGTCGATGCCGAGCTGCGCCAGGGCATCAAGGAATTCAGCCAGTGGCCGACTATTCCCCAGCTCTATGTGAAGGGCGAATTCGTCGGCGGCTGCGACATCGTGCGCGAGATGGCCGAGACCGGCGAGCTCGAGCAGCTCTTCAAGGACAAGGGCGTCACGCTGCAGAAGGCAGCTTGATCTTCCGGACCGCGGGCCTCCGGGCCCGCTCATAAGCTAGATCACGGACCGAGCGCCCATGGGGTGTTCGGTCCGTTTGATTCTGAGGCGGGCCTGGAGCCCCGCGGTCCGGCAAAAGCTAAGAAAACAAATACGAAGCCATGGATAGGTTGCCCAATGTGAAGCTGCGATGCAGCGCCTTGCCGCGCGCGCCCGTACCGGCCGCACCATAGGCGACGTGCAGCGGCAGAAAATGCTCATCGGTCGGATGCGCATCGCGAGCATGGGGCGCTTCGTTCCGGTAACTCGCGAGGGCCGACTCATCGCCTGCCTCAACCTTGTCGGCCACCCAGTCGTCGAAAGCCTTGGCCCACGGCTCGGGCGGGGCGTCCGGACCGCCGCGCACCAGGCGGCGCAGATTGTGGGTGGCGCTGCCGGACCCAATCACCAGGATCCCCTCCTCGCGCAGGCCGGCGAGCTTGCGGCCGAGCGCGATGTGGTGCGCCGGATCGGCGTGGGGCTGCACCGCCAGCTGGAAGATCGGAATGTCCGCGCCCGGCCAGCCCAGCATCGCGGGCACCCAGGCGCCATGGTCCAGACCATACTCTGCCGGAGCCGCGCCGGTCAGCGTCGCGAGCCGGGCGGCAAGTTCCGGGGCTCCCGCTGCGGGGTACTGCAGCCGATAGAGCGCATCGGGGAAACCGTAGAAGTCGTGAATGGTTTCGGGTTTGGCCGTCACCGACACGGCCGGCCGATCGGTATTCCAGTGGGCGGAGACCGCCACGATCGCCTTCGGCCTGGGCACCAGGCCTCCCAGGCTTGCCAGGAAGGCGCGCGCCGGCAGGTCCTTTTCCAGGAACAGCATCGGCGAGCCGTGCGAGACAAAGAGA
>CAYZQZ010000150.1:0-8858 GCA_964480235.1 uncultured Reyranella sp.
GCCCGCTTCCTGGCGCTCCTTCCCTACGTCATCGCGTAAGGAGGACACATCATGCCGATGAACGTCATCCTGCTCGAGCGCGTGCCGAAACTCGGCCAGATGGGCGACGTCGTCCGGGTGAAGCCCGGCTTCGCACGCAACTATCTGCTGCCGCAGAAGAAGGCCCTGCGCGCCACCAAGGACAACATCGCCTACTTCGAATCGCAGCGTAAGGTGCTGGAGGCTCAGAACCTCGAGCGCCGCAGCGAGGCGGAGAAGGTCGGCGACAAGATGAAGGACCTCAAGGTCATCCTCATCCGCCAGGCCTCCGAGGCCCTGCAACTCTACGGTTCGGTCACCTCGCGCGACATCGCCGACGGCGCTGCCGCAGCGGGCGTCAAGGTCGAGCGCGGCCAGGTCGAGCTCGACAAGCCGATCAAGGCGCTCGGCGCGCACAAGATCAAGGTCCACCTCCATCCGGAGGTCATGGTCGAGATCACCGCGCTGGTTGCGCGCTCTCCCGACGAGGCCGATTTCCTTGCCAAGGGCGGCACCCTGGTCGCCGAAACCGAGCGCGCTGCGCTGGAAGCTGCGGAAGCCGCCAAGCGTGCCGCCGAACAGGCCGCCGCTCTGTTCGAGGCCAAGCCGGCTGCCGAAGGCGAGACTGCCGAGGCGGCCCCGGCCGAGGAAGCTCCGGCAGAAGAAAAGAAGTAGCGCGACCCTCCTTGGGCTCCGCACTGCTCCAAATACCGGCAACGACGCATGCCATCGCCCCGCGATGGCATGCGTTTTTGTTTGAGCCGCTGAGCGCGAGACCGACGTGATCTGGCGCATCGGCGCGATCCTGGTCGCTGTGCTGGTGGCGCTGCCCATGTTGGGTATCGCCGCCAGTCTCTTCGACTGGCGCGGCGCGATGTGGCGCCATCTCGTCGACACTCAGCTCGCCGATATCCTGTCCAACACTGCCCTGCTTCTGCTGGGGGTGGGGATTGGCACGACCGCGATCGGTACCGCGGCGGCCTGGGTCGTCACCATGCACCGCTTCCCCTTCAGCAGGGCTCTCGAGTGGGCGCTGCTGCTGCCGATGGTGATGCCGACCTATATCATCGGCTACGCCTATGCAGACCTGCTGGCCTATGCCGGCCCCTTGCAGAGCTTCCTGCGCGATGTCACGGGCTGGCAGAAGGGCGACTACTGGTTTCCCGACGCGGGATCGGCGAGCGGCGTCGCCTGTCTTTTCTCGCTCGTCCTTTACCCCTACGTCTACCTCGCCGCGCGGGCTGCTTTTCTCGCCCAGTCGCAGCCGCTGCTCGACGCCAGCCGCATACTGGGGCACGGGCCGTGGCGCACATTCCTGAGCGTCGGCCTGCCGCTTGCTCGCCCCGCGATCGCCGCAGGCGCCGCGCTCGCCCTGCTGGAAGCCCTCGCCGACTTCGGCACTGTTCAATATTACGGCGTGCAAACCTTCACGACCGCGATCTACCGAACCTGGTTCGGCATGGGCGATCGCGACGGCGCCGGCCAGATCGCCGTGGTCCTCCTCGTCATTGCGGTGATGCTGGTTTTGATCGAGCGCCATTCCCGTGGCCGCGCCCGCTATCACGTTGCCTCGAACCTGCGCGAGCGTGCCGAGCCCACGGCACTTTCGACCCAATGGGCGGCCCTTGCGGTGGCGCTCTGCGCGCTGCCGATACTGCTGGGATTCCTGCTGCCCACCGCCCACCTGATCCAGCTGGCAATGCGCGCCAACGTGTCGCTCGTCGGCCCGGCCTTCCTGCGAGAGACACTGCACAGCCTCGTGCTGGCGGCCGTGGCGGCCATCGCGATCGCCGCTCTCGGCCTTTTCCTCGCCTATGCCGGCCGTCTGGTGCACCGACGCAACTTCAATCGCCTGATCGAGTTCGCGGCGCTCGGCTATGCCCTTCCCGGCGCTGTCATCGCCGTCGGCATCCTGCTCCCGCTGGTCGCGGCCGATCGCGCGCTCGACCGTGCGGGCCAGGCCCTGTTCGGCGTATCGTTCGGGCTGATCCTGAGCGGCACCGTTGTTGCGTTGCTGCTCGCTTACACGGTGCGCTTCCTCGCCGTCGGCATCGCCAACATCTCGCCCGGCCTTGCCGCGATCGACCCTGCGATGGATGCGAGCGCCCGAATTCTCGGCGCGCAGCCGTTGGAGATCCTGCGCCGCATCCACCTGCCGAACATGCGGGGACCGGCAATCACCGCGGCCCTCGTGGCGTTCGTCGAGGTGTTGAAGGAATTGCCCGCGACCTTGCTGATCCGTCCCTTCAACTTCGACACGCTGGCCGTCGGCGTCTACCGGTATGCCTCCGACGAACGCCTCGCCGAAGCGGCGGTGGGCGCCGTGGCAATCGTGGCCGTCTCGTTGATACCTGTGATCCTGCTCACCCGGGCGATTGCCGGCCGGACAGGCAGTGCCGGCGTTACTTCCAGCCGGCCCGTTCCATGATCTTCAGCGCCTCGGCGTTGTTCTGGGCATAGATCCGCGCGTTGAGCTGGTCTTCCTTGAACGTGCCCAACGACTTCAGCTCAGCCGACAACTCGACGCCCGGCACCACCGGATACTCGGAGTTGCCCTCGGCAAAGTAGCGCTGGGCCTGAACGGACACGAGATACTCGAGGAATTTCACCGCCGCCGCCTTGTTCGGCGCGTGCTTGGCGACGGCGCCGCCGCTGATGTTCACGTGGGTGCCGCGGTTCGCCTGGTTGGGGAAGATCACGCCAACCTTGGCGGCGAGTTCGCGATCTTCGGGCTTCTTCGAGCGCATGAGCGTCGCGAAGTAGTAGGTGTTGCCGACGGCAAGCTCGGCCTCGCCCGAGGCAACGGCCTTGATCTGGTCCGTATCCCCGCCGCGGGGCGGTCGCGCCAGGTTGGCCACGATTCCGCGGGCCCAAGCCTCGGTCTTCTCCTGTCCGTCCGCCGCCAGCAGCGAGCCGACAAGCGACTGATTGTAGATGTGCGCCGAACTGCGGATGGCGATCTTGCCCTTCCACTTCGGATCGGCGAGGTCCTCGTAGTTCTTCGGCGCGCCGGCCGCGGGGACCTTCTCCTTGCTGTAAAAAATCACGCGCGCCCGCTTGGAAAAGCCGAACCAGCTGCCGTCAGGATCGCGCAGGTGCGCGGGCACCGCCGCAGCCAACACCGCGGAGCTTACCGGCTGCAGCAAGCCCATCTGGCGGGCGCGCTCGATGCGGCCTGCGTCGGTGGTGATGAAGACGTCGCACGGGCTCTTGTCGCCTTCGGCACGCAGACGCTCGACCAACGGGTCGGGCTCAGCGTCGATGCGATTGATCTTCACGCCCGTCAGGTCGGCAAAATTGCCGTACAGTGCCTCGTCGGTGTTGTAGTGGCGCGCGGAGTAGAGATTTAGCGTCCCGGCCTGCGCCAGCGGACGGCGAATGATGGAAAAGCCGGCCGAAATGGCCAGGCCCGCCGTGATCAGGCTGCGTCTCTTCAAAATGCGCCCCTATTGCAACTGCTTATGAGTCACATGAGCAATACCATCGACTCGGCGCGACTGCAAATCGCTCGCAATACGAATTTTTGCAGCCCAGCCCTCCTATTGCGGGCTTTGCGTTGAAAACGGCCTTCGGATTAAAATTTAAGGCGAGATCGTGGCAGCGGCCGGCAAGCCTGCAGAAATGGTCCGGCCCTTGGAGGGACCGAGGATGCTGTTAGCGAAGGTTCTTTCCCGCGTCGTAGGGGAAGGCCAACTGACCATCATCGACGCGGCTGGCCAGCCGCACCGCCTGGTAGGGTCGAAGCCCGGCCCTGCCGTGACCATGCGTGTACATGACCGCCGCACTGAATGGCGCCTGCTCATGCGGCCGCGCCTGGCCTTTGGCGAGTCCTACATGGAGGGCAAGCTGACGGTCGAGGATGGCGGCGATCTCTATGCCCTGCTCGACCTGCTTGGCCGCAACATGGCGGCGCTCGAGAGCACCCCCTTCGTGAAGTGGTCGTACCGCTGGCAACGAATTGCGCGCGCCTTCGAACAATACAACCCGATCGGGAAGGCGCAGCGCAACGTCGCCCACCACTACGATCTCAGGGACGAACTCTACGAACTCTTCCTCGATCCCGACCAGCAGTATTCCTGCGCCTATTTCCGCTCACCCGACGAATCGCTGGAGCAGGCCCAGATCAACAAGAAGCGGCACATCGCGGCCAAGCTCCTGCTGCAGCCCGGCCTGAAAGTACTCGATATCGGCTCCGGCTGGGGCGGCATGGGGCTCTTTCTCGGCAGTGAGTTCGGCGTCGACGTGACGGGCGTCACCCTCTCCAAGGAACAGCACGCAGTATCGAGCCGCCGCGCTCTCGAGGGTGGCTTGGCGGACAAGGTCCGCTTCAAGCTGCTCGACTATCGGCAGGAGGCGGGCAGTTACGACCGCATCGTCTCCGTCGGCATGTTCGAACATGTCGGCGCCGCCCATTTCGTCGAGTACTTCACCAAGGTGAAGGCGCTCCTCAAGGATGACGGTGTGATGCTGCTGCACGCCATCGGCCGCATGGAACCGCCGGGCGGCACGAATACGTGGCTGAAGAAGTACATTTTTCCCGGCGGCTACACGCCCGCGCTGTCGGAAGTCATGGCGGCGATCGAGAAAGTCGGCCTGTATGTCACCGACATCGAAATCCTGCGCATGCACTATGCCGAGACACTGCGGCACTGGCGTCACCGCTTCCTCGCCAACCGGGACAAGGTCAAGGCGCTCGCGGGCTACGACGACAGGTTCTGCCGCATGTGGGAGTTCTATCTCGCAGGCTGCGAGATTGCCTTCCGTTACATGAATCAGATGGTTTTCCAGATCCAGGTCGCACGCCGCCCCGAGGCGACTCCGATTACCCGCGACTACATGGTGGATGCGGAAAATGGCGTCGCCACGACGCGCTCCATGGCGGCGGAGTAGGAGTTATCCCCACCTCTATTGCAGTTAACAAAGTGTGGGCAAATTAACTTGTGAATGTTCGCGCTACAGTCTGAGATCAAGAAAATCCTGAAGTAGTTGAACTCACCCCTCTAGTGGCAAAGGCTCTACATGGAGCCCCTCGAAAAGTCCGATAACGTCACACGCCTGCCCAGCGCGGAAGATATCCGCCTGCGCGAACCGCCGCACAATTTCGATGCCGAGCAGGCGCTGCTGGGCGCGATCCTGGTCAACAACAGCGCCTATCAGCGGGTGGCCGAATTCCTGCGCCCCGAACACTTTGCCGACCCGTTGCATGGCAAGATCTTCGATGCGCTCTCCCGCCTGATCGAGCGCGGCCAGGTCGTGAGCGCGATCACACTCAAGACTTATGTCGAGCAGGATGAGGAGATCAAGGCAGCGGGAGGACCGGCCTACCTCGCCCGCCTGGCCGCCGCTTCGGTGCATGTGGTCGATGCCGCCACATTCGGACGCACGATCCACGATTTGTATTTGCGCCGCGAGCTGATCGATCTCGGCGAAACCGTCGTCAACGGTGCCTTCGGCGGCGACGTCGAGGAAACCGCGCTGCAGCAGATCGAGGTCGCGGAGAAGAAACTTTACGATCTCGCCACCACCGGGCAGACCGAAGGCGGCTTCAAGGCGTTTCGGACCTCCCTCACCGAGGCAATGGCGGCCGCCGAGGCGGCCTATCACCGGGCCGGTCAGCTCACTGGCGTGGCGACCGGCCTGTTCCAGCTCGATCAGCTGCTCGGCGGCCTGCACAGATCCGATTTGATCATCCTCGCCGCACGTCCAGCCATGGGAAAGAGCGCGCTCGCGACCAACATCGGCTTCAATGCCGCCCGCGCCTACAAGGAAGAGATCGTCGACGGCCAGCCCAAGGTGACCGACGGCGCCGTCGTCGGCTTCTTCTCGCTGGAAATGTCGGCCGAGCAGCTCGCCACCCGCATGCTGTCGGAGCAGGCCCAGGTCCCGTCGGAAAAGATCCGCAAGGGTGAGCTGATCAGCAGCGACTTCGACAGGGTGCTGTCGATCAGCCAGGAACTCGAGCACCTGAACTTCTTCATCGACGATACTCCCGCCCTGTCGATCGCAGCCTTGCGCACCCGCGCCCGCCGGCTGAAACGAACGCATGGATTAGGCCTCATCATCGTCGACTACCTCCAACTCCTCGCGCCCTCGGGCAAGTCGCGGCAGGAAAACCGGGTGCAGGAGGTCTCCGAGATCACGCGCGGCCTGAAGACTCTCGCCAAGGAGCTCGACGTGCCCGTGGTGGCCCTCAGCCAGCTCAGCCGCGCCGTCGAGCAGCGCGAGGACAAGCGTCCCCAGCTCGCCGATCTTCGTGAATCGGGCTCGATCGAGCAGGATGCCGACGTTGTCATGTTCATCTATCGCGACGACTACTACCTGATGCGCGAGGAGCCGAAACGGCGCGACAACGAAACCAACGATCACTTCAACCAGCGCCTGGAAGACTGGAAGCAGCGCTGCGAGCAGAATTACGGCAAGGCCGAGGTGATCATCGCCAAGCAGCGCCATGGCCCGACCGGCATCGTACGGCTGGCCTTCGAGGGACAATTCACCAAGTTCGACAATCTGCCGGCCGACGGCGATACCCCCAACCAGCCACGCTTCTAGAGATGTCCGGAGCAGGCAGAAGCATTCCTCCCCGCTCACGTGGGGAGGACTATGACCATGAGTGACGACGACACCACGCGCCGGGCCGGAGCGGTCCTGACCATCAACCTCGGGGCAATCGCCGCCAACTGGCGTGGATTGCGCGACGCCGGACGCGCCGGTGGACGGCCTGTCGATTGCGCCGGCGTGCTCAAGGCCGATGCTTACGGAACCGGCGCCGACCTGGTCGGGCCGCGCCTCGCCGACGAGGGCTGCAAGCATTTCTTCGTCGCGCACATCGACGAGGGCATTGACCTGCGCGGCGTGCTGCCCTCCTCGCCGATCTACGTCCTGAACGGACTCCTCGGCGGCACCGAGGGAGACCTGGTCGAGCACAATCTCACGCCCGTGCTCAATCACCTCGGCCAGCTCAACGCCTGGCGTGCCGCGGCGCAGCGCTTCAACCGGCCGCTCGACGCGGTGATCCACATCGACACCGGCCTCAACCGGCTGGGCTTCGAGGCCGAGGAAGCGCAGGTGCTCATCAACGAGCGGGGCCGCCTGCGCGGCCTGAGGCTGGCGCTGATCATGAGCCACCTCGTGGTCTCGGAGGAGCCGGACAATCCGATCAACGGCGAGCAACTCTCGCGCTTTCGCACCTTTGTGAAGGCGATGCCGGGTGCCCCGATGTCGTTCGCCAACTCGTCAGGCATCTTCCTCGGGCCCGACTACCATTTCGACCTGCTGAGGCCGGGCGCGGCGCTCTATGGCATCAATCCCCTTCCCGGCCGCGACAACCCGATGCTGCCGGTCGTCACCCTGGTCTCGCGCATCCTGCAGGTTCGCCGAATTGACGCATTTCAGACCGTTGGATACGGTGCCGCTTGGCGTGCCGCGCGTCCCAGCCGCATCGCCACCATTGCCCTGGGATACGCCGACGGCTATTTCCGCACGCTCATCAATCGCACCCATGTGCATCTTGCAGGACACCGCGTGCCCGTGATCGGACGCATCTCGATGGATCTCGTCACGATCGACGTCACCGAGGTGCCGGAGGCGCTGAGCCAGCCCGGCGCCGGAGTAGAGGTGCTGGGACCGCACTTGACCGCCGACGATCTCGCCGAGCACGCCCGCACCAACGCCTACGAAGTCATGACGTCGCTCGGCCGCCGTTATGCGCGCCAGTATGTCGATCGCGGCGAGGAACTGGATTCGGCCGAAGGCACGGAGTCCGCCGCGTGAGCCTTCCCATCGTGACCCTGCTCGGGCGCATGACGCTCGCGCTTCTCGAATCCATCGGGTCGGTCTCGGCCTTCGCCATCGACGCCGTGCGCCAGGGCCTTCAGCCGCCCTACTACAGGCGCCAGATTCTGCGGCAGATGCTCGAAATCGGCTACTATTCCCTGCCGGTGGTCGGCCTGACTGCGATCTTCACAGGCATGGTGCTGGCGCTGCAGAGCTACACCGGATTCGCCCGATTCTCGGCAGAAAGCGCCATTCCCAACGTCGTGGTGGTATCGTTGACCCGTGAACTCGGGCCGGTTCTGGCCGGCCTGATGGTGGCCGGCCGCGTCGGTGCCGCCATGGCGGCCGAGATCGGCACCATGCGGGTCACCGAGCAGATCGACGCGCTCACGACACTGTCGACCAATCCGTTCAAGTACCTTGTGGCGCCACGCCTTCTCGCCGGCATCGTCACCCTGCCGATCCTGGTGCTGCTCGCCGACATCATCGGCGTCCTGGGCGGCTACCTGGTCGGTGTCTACAAACTCGACTTCAACGACGTCGCCTATCTGCGCAACACGCTCGACTTCCTGCAGTTTCAGGACGTGTTCTCGGGCCTGGTGAAGGCCGCGGTGTTCGGATTCCTGATCACCCTGATGGGCTGCTACCACGGCTATACATCGAAGGGCGGCGCCCAGGGTGTCGGCGCCGCGACCACCAATGCCGTAGTCTCGGCCTCGATCCTGATCCTGACCTTCAATTACTTCATCACCGAGGCGTTCTTCGCGCGCTGACGATGGCTCCTCCAAAGATATCGCTGCGCGGCGTCACCAAATCCTTTGGCCCCAAGAAGGTGCTGCAGGGTATCGACCTCGACGTGGCTGCAGGCGAATCGATGGTCGTCATCGGCGGTTCGGGCACGGGCAAGTCGGTCCTGCTGAAATGCATCCTCGGCCTGATGCACCCCGACAGCGGGTCGATCAAGGTCGACGGCGAGGAAGTAACCGAACTCAACGAGCGCGGCCGCTCCCGCGTGATGCGCAAGTTCGGCATGCTGTTCCAGGGTGGCGCCCTGTTCGACTCGCTGC
>CAYZQZ010000151.1:0-8834 GCA_964480235.1 uncultured Reyranella sp.
ACGTGATCGTGCGTCATCGCCGCGACGTCGGCATGACCCCGGCCCTGGCCCTGGCTGGCGCGATTTCGGCCGCCGTGGCTCTGCCCTTCGCCGAGCCCGGCCGATTGACCGGCGAACAGCTGCCCTGGCTAATCCTGCTCGGGCCGGGCCAGTTGGCGGGCGGCCTGCTGCTCTACATGGCGAGCCTTAAGCGCATTCCGGCCGGCCGCGCCGCCCTGCTCGGCCTCCTCGAACTCGTGCTGGGACCGATCTGGGTGTGGGCGATCGACGGCGAGAAGCCTGGCAACCTGACCCTTGTCGGCGGCGCAATCGTGATAGGTGCCGCCGCGGCAAATGTGTGGCTGGATTCGCGCCGGACCACTGGCTAAGAACCGAGGATGACCAAGAAAGCCAAAGGCCCCCTCGAGGGCATCGTCGTCGTCGATCTCTCGCGCATCCTGGCGGGCCCCTATTGCACGTTCCTGATGGCGGAGATGGGCGCCCGGGTGATCAAGGTCGAGCCGCCCAAGGGCGGAGACGACGCCCGTGCCTACGGCCCCTTCGTCAATGGCAAGTCGACCTATTTTGCCTCGGTCAATCGCGGCAAGGAGTCGATCGCGCTCGACCTCAAGAGCGACGGCGACCGCAAGATCTTCGAGCAGCTTCTCGCCAAGGCCGACGTCGTGGTCGAAAACTTCAGGCCCGGCACAATGGAGAAGCTGGGTTACGGGTGGGAGCAGCTGCACCCCAAGTATCCCAAGCTAATCTACGCCTCGGCCTCGGGCTTCGGACACACCGGACCGAACTCCAAGGATCCCGCCTACGACATGGTCATGCAGGGCATGGGCGGCATCATGAGCATCACCGGCAACGAAGGACAGCCACCTGCCCGCGTCGGTATGTCGATCGGCGACATCGGGGCTGGCCTCTATACGGCAGTCGCGGTCAATGCCGCGCTGATCCACCGGATGAAAACCGGCGAGTCGACCAAGGTCGACATCGCGATGTTCGATTGCCAGCTGGCGCTGATGGAAAATGCCATCATGCGCTACACGGTCGAGGGCGAGGTCCCCGGCCCGCTGGGCGCGCGCCATCCGACCATCACGCCTTTCCAGGCCTTCGCGACCTCCGACGGCTCGATCATCATTGCCGCCGGCAACGACAGCCTGTTCATCAAGATGTGCGATGCGCTGGGACGTCCAGATTGGGCTAGCGATCCCAACCACAAGACGAATGCGCTGCGCCTCAAGCACTACAAGCATCTCTGGCACGAGATCGAATCGGTCCTGAAGCAGAACACGACCACGCACTGGCTGGCGGTCCTCGGCAAGGCCGGCATTCCCTGCGGCCCGATCAATAACGTGGCTCAGGCCATCTCCCATCCCCAAGTCGCCGCCCGCAACATGCTGGTCTCGGTGCCCGACGGCAGCGGCGGTACGCTGAAGCTCGCCGGCAATCCGCTGAAGATGTCGGCCTTCGACGATCCGACGACCCGTCGTGCAGCGCCCGACCTCGACGCCGACCGCGCCGCGATCCTCTCCTACGTCGGCGGCTGACCCGGTGCGGATCCTGGTCCGGCTCGCTGCCGGCCTCGCCACACTACTGGCGTCGGTCGCGCTCGGCCTGATCATCTTCGTGATCGGCACCTATTTTCAGGTGCGCGGCGCACTGCCGCCCTATGCCGGCCATTTCGAAGCCAAGGGCCTGAAGGCGCCGGTCGAGATCATCCGCGACCGCAACGCCGTGCCGCACATCGTCGCCGGCTCGATCGAGGACGCCTCCTTTGCCCTGGGCTTCGTTCATGCCCAGGACCGCTTCTGGCAGATGGAAATGATGCGCCGCCTCGGCCAGGGACGGCTGTCGGAGCTCGTGCCGCCGGCGCTGGTCGGCAACGGCCTGATCGAGACCGACCGCACCATGCGCGGCCTTGGTGTCTATCGTCACGCTTCGGACAGCGTCGCCGCCCTTTCCCCCGCCACGCGTTCGGTGCTGGAAGCCTACTCCGCCGGCGTCAATGCCTGGCTAGCCGACCGCGACCAGCAGTTCGGACTGGAACTCACCCTGGTACGGCTGCTGTCGGGCAGCAGCTATCGGCCCGACCGATGGCAGCCTGCCGACTCGCTGGTCTGGACCAAGCTGATGGCGCTTTCGCTCGACGGCAACTGGCGCGCCGAGCTGCTCCGCCTGCGGCTGCTGAAGAGGATCGGCGAGGACGGCGTCAAATTCCTGACCCAACCCGAGGGCGAGAATTCCGACGCCACGCTTTCAATGCTGAATGCGGCGTTCAACGGGCTCGAGCTCGACCGCCTCTTCCGCTTCACCGAGAATGCCGCGACCACGAAGCGCGAGGCGTCCAACGAATGGGTGGTGTCGGGCGCGCATTCGGTCTCCGGCAAGCCGCTGCTCGCCAACGACCCGCATCTCGGTCTCAGCTTTCCCGGGCCCTGGTATCTCGCCCGCATGGTCTGGCCGGGCTTCGATATTCGCGGCGCCACCCCGCCCGGCGTGCCGACCGTGGCGCTCGGTCACAACGCCTCGATCGCCTGGGGCTTCACCACCACCAACCTCGACAGCCAGGATCTGTTCATCGAGCGAGTCGATGCCACCGACCCCAATCGCTACATCACGCCCGACGGCGCGCGCCCGTTCACGGTGAACGAGGAGACCATCAACGTTCTGTGGGGGGAGCCGATCAGGATCAGGGTGCGCGAGACGCGCCACGGCGTGGTGATCAACGATTTCTCGCGCCGCTTCGAGGATCTGGTGCCGCAGGGTCACGTACTGGCTCTGCAGGCCACGGCGCTCGACAGCTTCGACACCACTATCGAGGCCCTGCTGCGCCTCAGCATGGCGCAGAACTGGGACGAGTTCCTGGCCGCCGGCCGCAAGGTCGGTTCGCCGATGCAGAACATCGTCTATGCGGACACCGCGGGAAATATCGGCCTCATGTCACCGGCGCGGGTGCCGATCCGGCGCAAGGGTGACGGCTCGATCCCGCAGCCGGGCTGGACCGCGGAATACGACTGGGCGGGCTTCGTGCCGTTCGACGACCTGCCGCGCGCCTACAATCCCGCGAGCGGGATCATCGTCAACGCCAACGGCCGACTGGTGCCGGACGACTATCGCCACTTCATCTCGCGCGACTGGGCCGAGCCCTACCGCCAGCGCCGCGCCAACGCACTGCTGCGCGAAGTCGAACGCCATCCTGTCTACGGCATGATCGCAATGCAGGCCGACACCCTGTCACCCGACGCGGCCGAAGCCCTGCCCGTGCTGATGAAGGGCACGCCGCGCAACGCCCGTGCCGCCCGTGTCTATGAAATGATGGGGCGCTGGAACCGCTTCATGCTGGCCAGCCGGCCCGAGCCGCTGATTTATTCGGCATGGCTGATGGAGGTGCATCGCGGCCTGTTCGCCGATCGAATCGGCGCCGATCTGTTCGCCGCCATGGACCGGCCGAACATAGAGATCATGCTGCGCGTCCTGCGAGACCGGCCGCAATGGTGCGATAATCCGGCGACACAGGCCGTCGAGACCTGCGAGGACACGATCGCCGCCGCGCTCGACCGCGCGCTGGACCTGCTGACCCGCCTGCAGGGCCCGCAAATCGAGAGCTGGCAGTGGGGCCGCGAGCATCTTGCGCGCTTTGCGCACCCGCTGTTCGACGGCGTACCGCTGCTGCGCGACATCGCCTCGGTGCGCTTCCCAGCCGACGGCGGGGCCAACACCCTCAACCGCGCCAATCCGTCCTTCTCCGGCAGCCGCCCCTTCGATGCCGTACACGGCGCGACCTACCGAGGCATCTACGATCTCAGCGATCTCGACAACAGCCGCTTCGCTCTGCCGCTAGGCCAGTCGGGCAACATGCTGTCGCCCTGGGCGCGGCATTTCGTCGAGCGCTGGCAGAAACTGAGCTACATCGAGATTCCGAGCAACCGAGCCGAGGTCGCCCGCACCGCGATCGGCACCCTGCAACTCTCGCCCCCGGTCCGCTAGGCAGTCCTCGCGACGGCGCGCCGCACGCCTATTGGGGCGTCCAGGACGGGTTGCGGTCGCAGTTCTTGTCGTTGTCCTTGTTGACCCAAACTGGCGGCCGGCTCCCGCCCCCTTCCGTACAGGTCGTCATGGTTTGCTGACGCGAACAGAACGATGCGCCGATGGAATAGAGTTGGCCGGCCCACAGGCAGTACGAGGCGCGCTCCTCGGGCGAAAGTCCGCCGGCCCCGCTCAGGCGGACGATACCGCGTTGCGTCGTCTGCGGCGGCTCCTGTTGCGCCGCCGCGCCCAGCGGCGCCAAGATCGCCACGATCATCAGTCCCTTGAGCAATGTGCGCATGCTCACCTCCGCGTGCCGCATCAGCGCGGCTTGTCCCCGGCCAGGGTGATGCGATGCATGACCCGCCGGAAGCCGTGATAGTCGTTGATCGGATTGTGCATCGCGCAGCGATTGTCCCAGAAGGCGAGTGAGCCGACCCGCCACTGGAAGCGGCAGGTGAACTCCGGCTGGACCTGATGCGCCCACAGGAACTCGAGAAGCGGCAGACTTTCCTTCTCGGTCCAGCCTTTGATGTGCGCAGTGTGCGCAACCGAGGTGTAGAGCGCCTTGCGGCCGGTCTCGGGATGGGTGCGCACCAGCGGATGTTCCGCCGCCAGCACCTTCAGTTCGGCCCCGGCCGCCTTCATCCGGTCCTCGCGCGTCTTGGTTACATCGGCCTTCGCAGAAGAACTGACACCGATCAGTCCGTCGAGTGTCTCCTTCAACCCGTCCGACAACGCCTCGTAGGCGAGATACTGGTTGGCGAACATGGTATCACCGCCGTAAGGCGGAACCTCTCGCGCCAGCAGCATGCTGCCCATCGGTGGTAGCTCGAGATAGGTCGTGTCGGAGTGCCAGATACCGCCGAAATTGTTGCGCTCGTGCTCAAGCTTCACCACCGGCGTGATCATCGGCGCTTCCGGCAGCCCCTTGAGCTGCGGATATTCGATTGGCTGGCCGAAGCGCTTGGCGAAGGCGATTTGCTCGGTTGGCGTCACCTTCTGGTCCCGCAGGAAGATCACCAGGTGCTCGAGAAAGGCATGGCGGACTTCCGACACGACCTCGTCGTCGAGTTCCCTCGACATGTCGACGCCGGCAATCTCGGCGCCCAGCGCGCCCGCGATCGGCTTGACCTCGATGTGGCGATAGTTCCGCACGATCAACCTTCCTTCATCCAGGGCGGCGGCTTCTTGGCCATGAAGGCCTTGATGCCCTCGCTCGCCTCTGGGCGACGCAGCAGACCGACAAGACTTTCCGCCGCATCGTCCAGAACCGCGCGATCTTCCGACGTCGCGGTCGACAAGACCAGCCGTTTTGCCGTCGCCAGCGCCTGCGGCTCCATGCGCAACGCGTCGTCGAGCACAGCTTTCAGCACGCGGTTGATCTCGGCGGTGGTGCCGCACAGGTGCCGGCCGAGGCCCAACCGATGGGCTTCGGTCGCATCGATCACGCGTCCCGTCACGGCCAGATCGCGGGCCGCACCCTCGCCCATGCGCCGCACGATGAAGGGCAGGATCTGCGATGGAATGAAGCCCCATTTCGGCTCGGGCATGCCGAAGCGCGCGCTTTCATGGACGATCACCACGTCCGAGCAGCAGGCCATGCCGAACCCGCCGCCGACCGCCGAACCCTCGACTACCGCCACGGTCGCCTGCGGCAGGTGATTCAGAGCCATCAACGCATTGCCGAACTGGCGATAGGCCGGCACCAGCGGATCGATCTTCCCCGCGTCCGGCCTGGGCGGCATGTTGGCCATGGCATCGAGGTCGCCGCCGGCGCAGAAGTGGCCACCGGCTCCGCGCAGCACCAGCACGCGACACGACGCATCGTCGCGCAGTTTCACGAAGGCATCCTCGAGTTCCAGCATCATGGCGTGGGTGAGCGCGTTGCGCCGGTCGGGGCGATTGAAAGTCAGCCGCGCCACCGCTCCGTCGCGCGTCAGGGTGATGTTGGCGTAACCTGCCGCCTCTGAAACCATGGGCAAAGTCTTAGCCGCCGCGTATCCTGCCAACAAGATGAAGCGCTTTGGTGTCTCCTTCGTCGTTTCGCTGATCGCGTTGGTGTTCGGCGTCGGTGCCGGCCGGTCCGCCGCGGCCGCGGACTGGGCCACGGTGACCACGCCCGCCCCCGGGCCGACCCAGTCGATCGGCTTCTACAGTGCGGGCTGCCTTCAGGGTGCCAAGGCCCTTCCACTGGAGGGGCCCGGCTACGAAGCGATCCGGGTCAGCCGCAATCGTTTCTGGGGTCAGCCGGTCACCATCGACTACATCACCCAACTATCCGAGCGCATGCGTGCCCAGGGGCAGGCGCATCTTTATATCGGCGACATCGGCCAGCCGCGTGGCGGCCCGGCGCCGAGCGGCCATCAAAGCCATCAGACCGGGCTCGACGCGGACATCTGGTTCGAGCGCCAGCCCGGGGCACGCCGTGCCCCCGCCGACCGCGAGCACCCGAAACTGCGCTCTCTGGTGCGGTCCGACGACACCGGCATCGACGATACGGTCTTCGGGCAGCAGCATGTCAGCCTGCTGCGCACCGCGGCCGAGATGCCTCATGTCGACCGCATCTTCGTCAACCGGTGGATCAAGCAACGCCTCTGCCAAACCACGACGGGAAACCGCGCCTGGCTGAACAAGCTCGTGGTGTGGGTCGGCCATGACGAACATTTCCATGTGCGGCTCTACTGCCCGCCGGGCAATCCCAACTGCCAGGCACAGGCCGGCTACTACACCGACGATGGCTGTGGCGAGCCCCTCGACCTCTGGTTCACCCGTCCACCGGTGAAGCTTCCGCCACCCGACGCACCGCAGGTCCCCTATCGCCCCAAACTGCCGGCGTCGTGCGCCAGCCTGCTCAAGGCGCCCTAGGCGGCCGTCATTCTCCCTGCCCTAACAGGGTTCCGGCGCGCCGCGAGGCGCGAAAGAACGCCTGGAAGATCTGGAAGCCGATCACGAGATAGACTGCCGAAAGGCCGAAGGCGATCGCGAGACTGTCCCAGTGGACGGTCTTCTCCGCCAGGATCGCGCGCATACCCTCGAAGATGTAGGCCGGCGGCAGGCCATAGGAGATCACCTGCAGCCAGTGCGGCAGAACACTCACCGGATAGTAGACGCCGCTCACCGGCATCAGGATGAACACGGCGGCCCACGCAAAGCTCTCCGCGCTCTGGCCTACTCGCATGATCATGCCGGACATGGCGAGCCCGATCGACCACGAGAACATCTGCAGGATGAAGAAGAACGCCACCAGCGGCAGACCGAGCGTGTAGATGTTGTAGCCGAAGAAGGCCCAGGCGAGCAGCGACACCGGCACGAGCCCCAATAGCGTGCGCAGGAAGGCGGCGATGATTATGCCGGTCGCCATTTCCCACGAGCGGATCGGACTTACGAACAGATGCCCGAGATTGCGCGACCACATCTCTTCCAGGAACGCGATGGACAGCGAGAGATTGCCGCGCACCACGACTTCCCACAGCAACAGGCCCGACAGCAGCACACCGGCCGCCTGCGCGACGAACGAGGCTTGCGGCAGCAGGTACTGGGTCATGAAGCCCCACATCACCATCTGCACGGCCGGCCAGTAGATCGAATCGACCAGGCGCATGATGGAGCTACGCCAGATGTGGATATGGCGCATCACCAGCGCATAGATTCGTTCGGCGGATCCACTCATGGCGTCGCTCCGTCCTTCTTGAGCGACTCGAGGCCCCGGCCGCGGCCGCGCGCCATGTCAAGAAACACCTCTTCCATGTCCTCGCGGCCGAAGCGCCGGATCAATTCGTCGGGCGAGCCGCGGTCGAACACGCGGCCGGCCTGCAGCAGGATGACGTCGTCGCACAGACGTTCGACCTCGCCCATGTTGTGCGAGGCGAGCAGGATCGTGGCGTGAGTCTCGCGCTGGTATTCCTTGAGATAGGTCCGCACCCAGTCGGCCGTGTCCGGGTCGAGCGACGCAGTCGGCTCGTCGAGCAGCAGCACGCTCGGCCGGTTGATCAGCGCCTTGGCCAGTGCCAGGCGGGTCTTCTGGCCAGCGGACAGCTTGCCGGCCGGCCGGTCGAGGAACGGCGCCACCTGCATGTGCTCGGCGATCTCGGCGATGCGCCTATCGAGCTGCCTCACGCTGTAGAGCCGGCCGTAGAAAGCGAGGTTTTGCCGAACCGTCAGCCGATGCGGCAGGTCGACATAGGGTGACGCGAAATTCATGCGCGGGAGTGCTGCGTAGCGATTCCGCCGCACGTCGATTCCCAGGACATGGATGTCGCCGGATGTCGGTTCGAGCAGGCCAAGCAGCATGGCGATGGTCGTGGTTTTGCCCGCGCCGTTGCCGCCCAGCAGGCCAAGCACGGCCCCGGGCGGGACGCTGAAGGTCAGATCGTCGACGGCAACGATGTCTCCGTACATCTTCCTGAGATGCCGGACCTCGATGGAGGGCGCCCCGGTGGGCAATGTCTTGGCCATGGCATCACAAGGCCTTTACCGCCGCCTCGATGCGATCGAGGCCCTTGCTGAGTTGCTCGGCACCCGAGGCGAAGCAGAGACGGATATTGCCCTGCCCGCCCGCGGCGAAGGCCTCGCCCGGCGCCAGGCCGACCTTGTAGTCCTTCGCCAGCGTCTTGCAGAAGGCCAGCGTGTCGGCGACGCCCTCCACCTCCGCAACCGCCGATCCCTCGACGTCTTCCGCATCGCCCTCCGCTCTGGCGCCCTCGGTCTCGATACCGAAGGTGAACCCGACACCACCGGCTGGTACGCCGATGCCGACCTCAACATCCGCCTCGCCCAGATCCTCCTCCCCAGTGGCGAGTTCGCCCTTGGCACCCGCC
>CAYZQZ010000152.1:0-8749 GCA_964480235.1 uncultured Reyranella sp.
CGACGATACTGGTCGGGCTGGCGATGCAGAGCGAAGTTGAACGTCGAGCGCTTGTAGCTTTGTCCGGCGTCGAGATCGCAGCGATGCACGATCAGCTCGTCGTCGCTGCCACCGGCACGCGCCACCACCTTGCCGGAGGGCGCCACGATCATGCTGTCGGCGAGGGAGGGCACGCCTTCCTCGGTCCCGCCCTTGGCGACGCCGATCACCCAGGTGCCGTTCTGGTAGGCGCCGGCCTGCATGGAGAGCTGATTGTGGAACCAGCTGTGCTCGTCGTGATCGGGGGCCGGCGCGTTGTGGATCGGGGTGTTGTAGCCCAGCATCACCATCTCGACGTTCTGCAGGCCCATCACGCGATAGGTCTCGGGCCAGCGCCGGTCGTTGCAGATGCACATGCCCATGTTGCCGCCGAACGCCTTGACCACCGGAAAGCCCAGATTGCCGACCTCGAAGTAGCGCTTCTCGAGATGCTGAAAGGGGCGCTGCGGCTCGTGCTCGGTGTGACCCGGCAGATGAACCTTGCGGTACTTGCCGACGATACTGCCGTCGCGTTCGACGAGGATCGCGGTATTGAAGCGCCGGGCACGCCCGTCCTCGTGCGTGAGCTCGGCGTATCCCAGCGAGAAGCCGAGCTTCAGCCGCTTGGCCTCATTGAACAGTGGCGCCGTCTCGTTCGACGGCATTTCGCGTTCGAAGAAGGAATCGATCTCGGCCTGGTCGGCCATCCACCATCGCGGGAAGAAGGTCGTCAGCGTGAGTTCGGGGAAAACGACGAGGTCGCAACCCATGCGTCCGGCTTCGCGTAAATGCGCGATCAGGCGTTCGACCACGTCATGGCGGCTGTGGCTGCGCTGGATAGGCCCCATTTGCGCGGCGCCCACGGTCAGTACTCGAGACATCGTTCACCCCCGAGATGATAGTATCGCCGCTCGCGGGTGCCGATCCAAGTGACACCGGAATTCACACAAAGAAAGCGGCGCTGGTCCGGGGACCAGCGCCGCCTGTCTTCTCCCGTCGTCGGGGACTTCTACATCCGGACTGCTGAAGCTTGCCTGCTACAGCTTGATCGTCACCCGACGATCGGTGGGATCGCTCAGACCGTCACCCGGCTTCGGCAGCGGGGCACCAGTCTCGCTCTTCACGACGATGGCATCGGCTCGGACGCCCTGGCGCACCAGCTCGTCCTTCACGCGCGCCGCATCCTCGCTACGGCCGACCAGGGTTACCTGGCGGGCCGGGCCGGCGTTGGTTGCGGCGGCGCGAATGGTCGCTACGGCCGTCGGCGACAGGGCATGGCTGCCCTTGTCGGCGAACACCATGAATTCGCTCTTCGGCGGCGGCACCAGGGCGGCGACGTCCTGTGCCATTGCTGTGACCGCGGTTCCCATCAAAAGCCCACCAGCCACGATAGCCATGCCAATCTTTCTCATTGGAACTCCTCCATCGATTGGTTCCAGTCCAATCAAGGTGGGCGTCGATGGAGGCTGAAAAGGGGCACCTTTGGGGAATGTCGTGGGTCAGATTCCGGCCGTCAGGGGCCGGCGCGTTTCACACTATTTGTGAATTCGGCAGAACAAAACGCGCCCCCCTGAAATACGTCGCCGACCGGATCGGGACCGATCTTTGCCTGCTCCGCTTCGGCATGGGCGCGGTGGTCTTCCGACTTGCCGGTCGGCCGGTAGCCGAGCTGGCGCGCGCGGGAGTTGTCCCACCACGAGGTCGCGTTGTCGGACGCGCCGTAAACGATCTCGTAGCGGATGTCGGGATGGTCGAGACCGATGCGGATCAGCTGCACGATGTCTTCCGGCGAGATCCAGATCGCCAGCCGCCGCAGATCGAGCGGCCGCGGCCCGACATTGCCGATGCGCAGACACGTCACGCTCATGCCGTGCTTGTCACTGTACATTGCGCCGAGCGCCTCGCCGAACGCCTTGCTGACGCCATAGCGGCTGTCGGGGCGAACCGTGACATCTGTGCCGATGCGGCGCTTGCGCGGATAGAAGCCGACGGCGTGATTCGACGACGCAAAGATCAGCCGCTTCACGCCGGCCTGCCGCGCCGCCTCGAACATGTTGTAGCAGCCGATGATGTTGGCCTGGAGGATCGTGTCCCACGGCCCTTCGACCGAGAAGCCGCCGAAGTGGATCACGCTGTGGGCACCCTTCACGGCTGCCGCCACTTCGTCGGGCCTGGAAAGATCGGCGGCCACGAAGGTCTCGGATGCCAGCAGGTTCGCGGGCGCCACCTTGTCGCTCAGCACGAGACCTGGATAAAGCGGTGCCAGCAGCGGCCGGATCATGGTGCCGATGCCGCCGGCAGCGCCCGTGAACAGGATGCGGCGCGGCTTGTCTTCACTCATTGTTTGGGTTCTCCGGCGAGAGTGCGATAGCGCTCGAGCGAGCGCGTGAGGTGTTCGCGCATGGCGCGGCGCGCCTCGGCGGGATCGCCTGCCGCGATGCCGGCGACGATGCGGGTGTGCTCGCGCTGGATGCGCTCCAGATAGGCGCGTCGGTCGGCTGGCGTGCCGATCGACAGTCGCACTCTTTGACGCGGGATCACATGACCGCCCAGGAAGGCGAGAAAACGCGGAAACTGCCGATTGCCGGTCGCTTCGGCGATGGCGCGATGGAAGGCAAAATCCTCCGCGACGGCGCCGTCGCCCTTCTTCAGGGCTCGATCGATGGCGTGAAGGGCCGCCTTGATGACCGCAACCTGCTTCCGGTTTGCGCGCGCGGCAGCCTGAGCGGCGGCCTCGACCTCGACGGCGAGACGCAGTTCCATGACGTCAAGCACGTCGCGCAGCCGGCCCAGCCCCTGCCCGGAAATGCGAAAGGGCGACGCGGTCGGACTCGCCGCGACATAGGCGCCGGATCCCCGGCGCGTGACGACCAGCCCGTCAGCCTTGAGCGCGGCGATCGCCTCGCGGACCACGGCGCGGCTCACGCCCATGGTCGAGGTCAGTTCCTGCTCGGTCGGCAGGCGCGCACCGGGGCCGAGTCTGCCACCGCGAATGTCGGCATTGAGCTTCGTCAGCACGCGGTCTGCGAGGTTGCCGGAAGATCGCTTGTTCACCATTGGGTGCAATGCTAGCGTCCGCCAAGTTGTCAGACAACTTGAGAACAACGAAATGAAGGGAGAAACGATGCGCCCGACACCGATCCTTGCCGCGATGGCGGCCGCCATTCTTGCCGCCTCGGTAGCAAACGCCAAGGAGTTCCGCTCTTCCGACGTGCATCCGATGGATTATCCGACGGTCCAGGCCGTGGTCTATATGGGCAAGATCATCGGCGAAAAGACCGGTGGCAAGCATGGCGTCAAGGTGTTCGGGCAGAGCGCGCTGGGCTCGGAGAAGGACACGATCGAGCAGACCAAGATCGGCGCACTCGACATGGTCCGCGTCAATGTCGCGCCGTTCAACAATATCGTGCCCTCCACCATCGTTCCGTCCCTGCCCTTCCTGTTCAAGTCGACCGCGCACATGCGCAAGGTCCTCGACGGCCCGATCGGTGAGGAGATTCTGGCGGCAATGGAGGCCCAGGGTTTCATCGGCCTGTGCTTCTACGATTCGGGGTCGCGCTCGTTCTATTCGGGCAAGAAGGCGATCAAGAGCGTCGCCGACACCAGGGGGATGAAGATCCGGGTGCAGCAATCCGACATGTGGGTCGCCATGATGCAGGCGATGGGCGCCAATGCGACGCCGCTTCCCTATGCCGAGGTCTACACCGCCCTCAAGACCGGCGTGGTCGACGCAGCCGAGAACAACTGGCCGTCCTACGAATCCTCGCGCCACTACGAGGCCGCCAAGATCTACAGCGTCACCGAGCATTCCATGGCGCCTGAAGTCCTGGTCTTCTCCAAGAAGGTGTGGGACGGCCTCTCCAAGGACGATCAGGCGATCATCCGCGACGCTGCCAAGCAGTCGGTGCCGTACATGCGCAAGCTGTGGGATGAGCGCGAGGCGTCGGCGCGCAAGACCGTCGAGGCGGCGGGCTCGCAGATCGTGACCGACGTCGACAAGAAGTCGTTCTCCGACGCAATGGCGCCGGTCTACGCCAAGTTCGCGGCCGACCCCAAGCTGCAGGACCTGGTAAAGCGCATCCAGGCCATCGAGTAGGCCTCGCGCGCCGCCTTTCGGCACACCGGTCGATCGACATGTACCGAGCGTTTGTCCTCTTCAATGCCACGATCGCGCGGTGGTGCATGTACGTCGCCGTGCTTGGCCTTGTCGGCATCGTCGCTACCGTCGGTTATCAGGTGTTCGGCCGCTACGTGATGAACGACACGCCGACATGGGCCGAGAGCACGGCGCTGGTGCTGATCCTCTACGTCACCATGCTCGGCGCCGCGGTCGGCGTGCGCGACGCGGGCCATATCGGGTTGGAATCGCTGCTGATCCTGGCGCCCGATTCGCTGAGGCTCAAACTCGAGGTCGTGATCCACCTGCTGGTCGGTGGCTTCGGCGCGGTCATGGCCTGGAACGGCGCGATCCTGGCCGAGTCGGTCATGGGCTACAAAATCCCCACGCTCGGCCTGCCCGAGGGCGTCAACCACCTTCCGTCGGTGATCGCCGGGATCCTGATCGTCCTATTCTCCCTCGAACACATCGCCGCGCTGATCCGCGGCGAGGATGTCGAGCCCAGCTGGTACTGAGATGGCCCTCACCATCCTCTGCATCGTCTTCACGCTCTGCCTGTTGCTCGGCGTCCCCGTGGCGTTTTCGATCGGCATCTCCGCCGTTGCCACCATCCTTTATGAAGGCCTGCCGCTCGCCGTCGTCTTCCAGCGCATGACGTCGGGCATGAACATCTTCTCCTTTCTGGCCATCCCGTTCTTCATCTTTGCCGGCGAACTGATGCTTTATGGCGGCGTGGCGGACCGCATCGTCGCCTTCGCAAAAAGCATCGTCGGCCATGTGCGCGGCGGGCTGGGCATGGCCAACGTCGTGGCCTGCACACTGTTCGGTGGCGTATCGGGCTCCCCGGTGGCCGACGTCTCCGCCACCGGCGCCGTGATGATCCCGATGATGAAGAAGGAAGGATACCACGCCGATTACGCCGTCAACGTAACGACCCACGCCGCTCTGGTCGGCGCACTGATGCCGACCAGCCACAACATGATCATCTATTCTCTGGCGGCCGGCGGGAAAGTCTCGATCACGGCGCTGATCCTGGCCGGCATGGTGCCGGCGGCGCTGCTGATGGTCTGCATGCTGGTCGCCGCCTACTGGGTGGCGATCCGCCGCGGCTATCCCGCCGGCACCTTCCCGGGCTGGTCGGCCGTCCTGTGGTCGTTCGTCGGCGCAATTCCCGGCCTGTTCGTGATCGCGATCATCCTGGTGGGAATCCTGAGTGGCGTCTTCACGGCCACGGAGTCGGCGGCGATCGCGGTGATCTACGCCCTGCTGCTGACGATCTTCGTCTACCGCACCCTGTCGTGGAGCAATTTCCTGAAGGCCGCAGCCAAGGCGGTGAAGACCACCGGCATCGTGCTGTTGCTGATCGGCATCTCTAACACCTTTGGCTACCTGATCAGCCTGTATGAGGCCGCCGAACTCACTGGCAAGGCCCTCGAGCATCTCTCGACCAACCCGTGGGTCATCTTTTTCCTGGTGAACTTGATCCTGTTCATCCTCGGCACCTTTCTCGATATGGCGGCGACCATCCTGATCTGCACGCCGATCTTCCTGCCGATCTGCATGCAGTACGGCATGGGGCCCGTACAGTTCGGCATGCTGATGCTGATCAATTGTGCGCTGGGCCTGAATACACCGCCGGTCGGCACGACCCAGTTCGTCGGCTGCGCCATAGGCGGCATTTCCGTGGGACAGGTGATGCGCACCATCCTGCCGTTCTACGGCGCCCTGATCGCCGCTCTGCTGCTGGTCACCTACGTACCGCTGTTCTCGCTCGGACTTCCCCGGCTGTTCCTCGGCGGCAAGTTCTAGGGGGAAGAATTCGGAGAGGCGCCGGCCCGCCGACACTCGTATATACTTGAGCGATGTCAGTTACGCCGCCCACCGAAGTCGCCCGCCCGCCGCGGGGCGGATTGGCGGTCAAGCTCTTCGCCATCCTGCTGCTGCTCGGGGTCGTGGCGATCCTCGTGACCGGCATTCTCGGGTATGTCCGGGGGCGCGACGCGCTGGAAACGGCGATCTACAATCAATTGACGGCGCAGCGGCAGAGCAAGACGCGGCAGGTGGAGAACTACTTCCGCGCGACCGCCGACGATCTGCGCCTGCTCGCCCAGACCAAGATGATCGCCGATGCCCTGCGTGACTTCCGCCGCGGATTCGACGCGATCGAGGCCAAGGACGTGCCGCCCGAGATGCAGCGCACGATCGCTCAGTGGTACGATGAACACTACATGCCGACCATCCGCCACCTTCTCGACAAGGAGGTGCCGGCCGCGATGTTCGTGCCGAACAGCCCTGCCGCCCAGTACCTTCAGTACCACTACATCATCGCCAACAATCAACCGCTGGCCCGGCGGCGCCTGCTCAACGACGCCGGCGACGGCAGCGCCTACTCGGCCGCGCACGCCCAGTTCCATCCGCTGCTGCACGCCGCCGCGCAGACGGTGGGCTTCTACGATCTCATGATCGCCGATGCACGGACCGGCCGAATCATCTACGGCATGATCAAGGAAGAGGATTTCGGCACGTCGCTGCGAACCGGTCCGTACCGCGACACCAACATTGCGGCCGTTCTTGCCCATTGCGCAGGTTCTGCCGATTCGTCCAAGACCTGCCTGGAAGATTTCTCCGCCTATCTGCCGTCGGCAGGAAAGCCGACCGCCTTCATGGGCGCGCCAATCGTCGATCAGGGGGTCGTCACCGGCGTTTTGATCGCGCAGATGCCCATCGACGAGATCGACGACACCGTCACCGGTGGCCGGCGTTGGCGCCAGGAAGGCTTCGGCGCCACCGGTGAAGCCCACCTCGTCGGTCCGGACTTCTCCCTGCGGTCAGCCCCGCGCCTGTACTACGAGAATCGCGAGGCCTATTTCGCGACGCTCAGGGAATCGGGTCACAGCAAGGAGGAAATCGCCGCGATCGAGCGCTTCGGGACGCCGATCATGCAGGAGAAGATCATCACGACGGCAACCCGGGCGGCGTTGTCGGGCGTGGAGGGAACCGGCGAAGTCGTAGGACATTTCGGCCGCACCACCCTCGCTTCCTGGGGGCCGCTCGACATTCAAGGCGTGCGCTGGGGTCTGGTGGCCAAGATCGAGACAAGCGAGGCCTTCGCGCCGATCTACGATCTGCGACGCGACCTGATGATCGCGGGCGGACTTGCCCTGCTGATCGTGATCATGGTCGGCGGATGGCTGTCGCACTCGCTCATGAGTCCGTTGCGCGAGCTGACGGCAGGCGTGCGCCGATTCGCTTCGGGCGACCGCAACGCGCGTGTGCACGTGCACACCAAGGACGAGATCGGCCAGCTTTGCGATGCGTTCAACGGCATGGTTTCCGAGATCACGGCGCAAAGCGCCGTCATCGAGGCCAAGAACCGCGAGAACGAGGCGCTGCTGCTGAACGTGCTGCCTGCGCCGATCGCCAATCGCCTGCGCGGCGGCGAACAGAGCATCGCCGACGGCTTCGCCAACGTGAGCGTGTTGTTCGCCGACATCGTGGGCTTCACCGAGATTGCCTCGACGATGCCGCCGCAGCAGGTAGTCAGCCTCTTGAACGGCCTCTTCACGCGCTTCGACGTGGCCGCGCACGAAGTCGGCATCGAGAAGATCAAGACCGTGGGCGACGCTTACATGGCCGTGTGCGGTCTGCCGCAGGCGGTCGACGACCACATCGACCGCATGGTGCGCATGGCGATCCGCATGGTCCACATCACCCGCGAACATGCGCTCGAGCACAAGGTCTCGCTGCAGGTTCGCATCGGCATCAACAGCGGACCGGTCGTGGCGGGCGTCATCGGCAGGAGCAAGTACATCTATGACCTGTGGGGCGACACCGTGAACCTTGCCAGCCGCATGGAGACAACCGGCCTCCCCGGTGCGATCCAGGTGACGCGACCGGTCTACGAAGCCCTGAGCGAGAAGTACGTCTTCGAGTCGCGCGGGGAAATCCAGGTCAAGGGCAAAGGCAAGGTCGAGGCCTGGCTGCTCCGGCTGTGAGCGTCCGCCACGGCGTCCCTTAGGCTTCGGCCAACTCCACCATCAGGTTCATCAGCACCTGCGCACCGGCCACGAGGTCGACCGCTTCGGTGTGCTCCTTGACGTTGTGACTGAGCCCCTCGACTGACGGCACGAAAATCATGGCCGTCGGACAAAGCCGCTGCATCATCTGCGCATCGTGGCCCGCCCCCGACGGCATGCGACGCGTGCTGAGGTCGAGTGCCCGGGCATGGTGTTCGACCCGGCCGACCAGCCCGGCATCGAAGATCACGGGTTCGAAGCGCGCCAATGTCCTGGATTCGACGCCAACACGCTCGGTGCCCGCCACCTCGGCGATATGCGCGGCGACCCTGGCCTCTGCCTCCTTGAGCTTCGCCTCGTCGGTATTGCGCAGGTCGACGGTGAAGACGCAGCGATTGGGCACGACGTTGATCAGGTTGGGCCGCAGGTTGACCGCGCCGACGGTCGCGACCTGGTTGCCGCCCATGTCCCAGGCGAGCCGGCGCGCGAAAACGTTGACCGACGCCGCGAGATAGCCAGCGTCGCGGCGCAGGCGCATCGGCGTCGTGCCGGCATGATTGGAGACGCCGGTCACTGTGTATTCCGTCCAGGAGATGCC
>CAYZQZ010000153.1:0-8719 GCA_964480235.1 uncultured Reyranella sp.
GGAAGCGGATGTAGTGGAAGAAGCAGCGGCGCAGGAAGGCGTCCGGCAGCTCCTTTTCGTTGTTCGACGTGATCATCACGATCGGGCGCTGCTCGGCCTTGATAGTCTGCTGGGTCTCGTAGACGTAGAACTGCATGCGATCGAGTTCGAGCAGCAGATCGTTCGGAAACTCGATGTCGGCCTTGTCGATCTCGTCGATCAGCAGGATCGGCCGCTGGGCGGAGGTGAAAGCCTCCCACATCTTGCCCTTCTTGATGTAGTTCGAAATGTCCTTCACGCGCTCGTCGCCGAGCTGGCTGTCTCGCAGGCGGCTGACCGCGTCGTATTCGTAGAGGCCCTGCTGCGCCTTGGTGGTCGACTTGATGTGCCACTCGATGATCGGCGCACCCAGCGCCTTGGCGACTTCATGCGCCAGCACAGTCTTGCCGGTGCCCGGCTCGCCCTTGATCAGCAGCGGCCGCTCGAGCGCGATCGAGGCGTTCACCGCCACGCGCAGGTCGTCGCTGGCAACGTAGGAGTCGGTACCGGTAAATTTCATGGTGCAAAATCCAAGTTTCAGGGTTCGGGCCACCCTAGTGGGCACGTATATCGCCAGCAAGGCCGTGCGGGCCGGCCAGACCGGGGTTTTCAGCCGCCCAGCCGGACCACGAAATAGACGATGGCCGCCGAGGCCACGAGCAGGGAGAAGGCCAAGCGCCCCGAGCCGAAGGTCAGCACAGGTACGGGCTTGCCCTCGGCCGCCACGTCGCGGCGGGGCTTGCGGCCCGTGACCATCGCGCGGATCAGGTTCTGGCGTTTCCAGACCAGATAGACGATTGCCGCCAGCACATGCAGGGCGATCATTATCAGGATCAGCTTGATCCAGACATGATGGAAGGCGGTCGCCTTCTCCACGACCTTGTCGGCGACTTTCATGGAGAGCGGCCCGTTCACCGTGCCCATGTCGGTGTCGGCCGAGAACAGCCCGGTCGCGGCCTGAAGCAGGACGGCAAACAGGAGCGCTACGACCATCAGGCCGCCGATCGGATTGTGGCCGGCATCGTGCGGTCCGTGCCCGCCCAGCATTTCACGCAGATGCCCGAAGACGGCCCTCGGCCCCCTGACGAAATTCGAGAAGCGGGCGGTAGTGCTGCCGAGGAATCCCCAGAGGATGCGGAACAGCACCAGGGTCAAGATGGTGTAGCCCGACCAGAAGTGGAGTTTCATCCAGTCCCCGCCGGCTTCCCCGCTGAAATATGACACCGCCATCAGGATCACCAGGGTCCAATGGAATAGCCGGACCGGAAGGTCCCAGACCCGGACGTTTTCGCTGTTGTTGTCGGCCATACTGCTTGCGGTGCCTCCTGCTCGGTTCCCACTATCGTCGAGGCAAGGTGGATCGATCAAATGCCACGTCGATCACACGGCAATACACGCAGTCGTGAAAGTCTATTCCGCCAGGGGTGGTTCGCTTTGGGCCCGTTCTCTGCGAAAGTCGCCGCGCTGTCGGGGGGTCTAGGCCGCCGGGCGGCGGCCCAGAAATTCAAAGGGGATGGTTCATGACGAAGAAGACTCTGGTCGCTGCGGTGGTCGGCGCCCTGATTGCCGGCGGTATCGTCGGCGGCGCCACGATCGCGATGGCCCAGGCGGACGTGATCAAGCAGCGCCAGGAAAACCGCAAGCAGACGGCGGCGGCGATGCGCGCCATCAAGGGCATCATCGATGCCAAGGGCGACGCCAAGACGGCTGTGCCGCAGGCCGCCAAGCTCAAGGAACTCGAGAATGCCTTCGTGAAGATGTTCCCGGCCGGCTCCGACAAGGGTGAGACCAAGGCCCTGCCCGCAATCTGGACCGACATGAAGGGCTTCGAAGCCGCCAGCGCCGCGTCCAATGCCGCCTACGACAAGCTCGCCGCTGCGGCGGGTTCAGGCGATCTCGCCGCCCTCCCCGCCGCTTTCGGCGAAACCGGCAAGACCTGCGGTGCCTGCCACGACAAGTGCCGCGCCAAGGCCAATTGATCGGTTGATCCCGCCCGGCGGGCAACGGATTGAGGGCGATGGGGCCTCCCCATCGCCCTTTTTCTTTGTTCCGAAAAAGGGAAGGCCGGTCGCTTGGGGAACGACCGGCCTCCTGTTGGGCCCGTAGCGTGGGTGGGAAGAAAGGTTCGACGAAGTCCTGGGTGTGGGTGTGTGGGAAGGGGACTTCGCCGGGTGGCCGCTAGGCCACCGCTACGGGCTGAGTGGGAACCGTGAGAGCCTGCAGGACGATCGCCTCAGCGGTGAAACGCCAGGTGCGCGAGGCATGGACCGGCGAGAGGCGGAGTTGCTCGCGCATGTTCATCCAGCTGTCGAGCCCGAACGCGACATCGAGCGAGTCGAGCACGAGGTCGCGCGAACCGGGATCGAGGTTGGAAAGCTCGGTGGCGAACCAGTTGGCAAGGCGCTCGCGCAGCAGCTTGCGAAGGTGGGCCACGCCGAGGCCGACGGCAGGAGCAACCGAGCGCACACGCTCGGCGAAGTGCCACACCGGCAACCATTCCTCGAACAGTTCGGAGCGGTCGGAAACCAGAAGCTCGATGCGGTTGGCGAGCGGTGCGGCCGTGTCCACCGGACGGGTGCGGTCGAAGGCGCGGCTCACCGCCAGATCGAAGGCCGCGGCGTAGAGATCCGCGAGGCTGGTGAAATGCTGGAACAGGGCCCGGCTGGAAACGCCGGCAATGGTGGCGATCGCCGCCGAAGTTGGCTCGACATCGCCGGCCTGGATGAGGTCCAGCGTGGCCTGGATCAGGGCTTGGCGAGTCCGCAGGCCGCGGACGATGCGGCCGTCTTGGGAACGTGAAACGTCAACCGGGAAGCCGACAATTTTCATAGTAAAACCAATGAAATAGGAATTTCTTTAATGGAATGACTTTAACAGAAGCGTTTGTAGCAGTCACTTGCAAAAATGCATATCTTGGCGAACCGAGACTCTGATTTCGTTACATTTCTTTTCTCGAGATAGGCATTTTTGGGTGATCTCAATGCGCACTTAAAGCGCAATTTGCCTCCTGTCGAGGGGCGGAATCGCCCATTTCAGGGCCTACTTTGCATCCAGCCCGACAAAACTGTGGAGAAGTGAGGGACCGCCGACTTGCGGCGCGACAGGTGCCGGCGCCGGGACCCGACGGCTGTGGTCCAGAAATACGAAAGGCCGGTCGCTTGGGGAACGACCGGCCTTCCTTAGGAGCCCGCCTGGGTGTGGGGTTATCGAAGCCTTGGGGTGTGTGGGAAGGGGGCTTCGATGAGCGGCTTGGGGAGCCGCTGGCGGGCTAGGGTGATTTCTCTGGGTAGGGTGCGCTTGGGTTGAGAGCGCGACCGATCTCGGTGCAAAAAACCTTTCAGATATGAATTACAACAAGCTAACGACGTCTCTAATGGGCAGACCTTAACAAAGGTCGAGGGCGTTCGTCATCTGCAAAAATGCATATCTGGCTCAGCAGAACTCTCGTGATTCCTAAGGATTGATGACGCTCTCTTAAGCCAGATAGTCAAAAATGAGTATCCAAACCCATGAAAACACCTTCTCGAATTTCGACTTTCTTCATAAATATCAATGTATTATCCGGCAATAATCAGCTCACGCGCATTATGCAGAAGTGCAAATTTCCACACCGAAAGCCCGCATGACTTGAAGGTATCGCGTGGTGCCGTCCAAACCGGCAAATCGGCGTCACCGTTGTCGACTCCGCTCGGCGCTCTCCGTGTTTCGGCCCTAAATCCATGCTAGACGGGCGCCCGTTTCACCCAGCCTCGTTCGCTTTCAGGAGCTCGTCGTGTCGCTCATCCATCGCCATCGCACCGGGCTCGTGCTCGCCGCCATTTCTCTCGGCTTCGCCTTCGCCGCGTCGCCCGCCCTCGCCGGCATCGAAGAAGCGGTGAAGGCGATGCAGGCCAAGGACATGGCGACCGCGGAAAAGGAACTCCAGCTTCTGGTGAAGGAGCGCGATCCGCGCGCTCAGTTCCTACTCGGCTTCTATATCTACGGAAATCCCGAGTCGAAGCTGTTCGACCTTACAAAGGCCGCCCCGCTTCTCCTCGATGCGGCCGAGCGCGGCTATACGCCCGCGATCATTCCGCTCGCCGGCGCCTACGCCGAAGGCAAGGGCGTGCCCAAGAGCATGTACGAAGCCTACAAGTGGATCGTCATTGCCGAGCTGTGGAACGTGCCCAACGCCGGACAGCTTCTCGAGCAGCTGGGCGGCGAATTGAAGCCGGACGAGATCGAGAAGGCGAAGGCCGAAGCGGCCAAGTTCACCTTCAAGACCAAATGATCGTCACGCGCGCGATTCTAATCGCGGCCTTGCTGGCCGCGAGCGGTGTCGCGCAGGCGCAAGTCGAGATCGGTGGCGACATGCCGCCGCCGCTGCGTGCGGCTATCGCCGCCTATCGATCGGGCGACCTGCGAGCCGCAGAGGTGCAGCTGCGTTCGCAAGCGCAGAACAATCCCGATGCCGAGGCCTGGCTCGGCGCCGTGCTGCTCGACCGCGGCGACAACAAGGAAGCGCTGCGCCTGTTCAAGCGTTCGGCCGACGCCGGCTCGGCCGAGGGCCAGCATCGCCTCGCGCTGGTGTTCGCCGAGGGCCTGGCCGGTACTCCGCGCAACGAGGCGCGAGCGGTCGAACTGTTCGAGAAGGCCGCAAACAGCGGCCACCAGCGTGCCCAGCTCAATCTCGGCATTCTCTATTTCCGCGGCCAGGGCGTGACTCGCGATCTCGTCCAGGCGCGGGCCTGGCTCGAGAAGGCGGCGGCAAGCGAGGATCCCTATGCGCTCTATGCGCTCGGTCGCGCGATGGACGAGAGCCAGGGTGCGGCATTGACCGACCCGGTGCGAGCGGCCGACCTGTTCCGGCGCGCCGCCGAAAAGGGCCATCCCTACGCAGCGCTGCGCTACGCCATCGCGCTGCAAGACGGCAGTGGTGTGAAGAAGGACCTGACGGCGGCGCAGAACTGGCTGCTTCAGGCGCAGCGCGCCGGCGTGCCAGAGGCGTCGTTGGCGCTCGGCGACATGCTGGTGCGCACGCCTGCCAACAAGGACAAATCGGCGAACCAGAAGATCGTGGCGATGGCGATCGGCTGGTACGATTCGGCCGCCGAAGCAGGCGTGGCCTCGGCGCAATTCAAGCTCGCCAATGCCTATTTCGCCGGTGCCGGCGTGCAGCGCGACATTGCCAAGGCACTGGTCTGGTATGAGCGCGCGGCGCGCCAGGGGCTCGCCGAAGCGCAGCACGCACTCGGAATCCTGCTCATCGGCGGCGTTGCCGGACCCGCAGATCCGATTGAAGGCTACAAGTGGCTCATCCTCGCGGAAAAAGGTGGCAGCGCCGATACCAAGGCGATTCGAGAGAAGGCCAAGGAGAAGATGGCGGCGGCCGACCTCAAGCGCGCCGAGGCGTTGGCGCAGTCCTTCAAGCCGGCCAACGAGCGCAACGACGGCGACGCCGTTCCGCGCCTGGTGCCACTGCAGCCCCCGCCGCGCCAGTGATCGCGGCCCGGTGACCGCAGCAAACGGCAGCCCGCGGCAGACGCGACCAGAGGTCACCATCGCGGTGTGTCGCGGTGCCTGCCGGCTGATGCGCCAGTCAGGCCATTCCGTCCTGCTCGAGATGCCGCTCCCCGACGGCCGCCGCGCCGACATCTTCGCGGTCGGACGCAGCGGGGAGCTGGTGATTGTCGAGACCAAGTCCTCGATCGAGGATTGGCGCGTTGACGACAAGTGGCCGGACTACCTCGACTGGTGCGACCAGCTCTACGTCGCCGTCCCGGTCGACTTCCCTCAGCAGCTCATTCCCGAGGAAGTCGGCCTGATCGTGGCCGATGCCTACGGCGGCGAAGTCCTGCGCCATCCGGCGAAACGGTCGGTGACCGCGGCACGCCGCAAGGCGCTGCTGATCGATTGCGCTCGGCTCGCGTCGGAGCGCCTTGCGCGGCTGGAGGACCCGGACTTCGTCGAGCTCGCCTGACGCCGACGTCTAGCGGCCTTCGCGCCGGGTCGCTTCAGCCATGCGGATGCGCGCATAGGCCAGGATCTCGGTCGGCGGGCCGATCCGCTCGATCCTGCCGTCCATCACCAGGGCGACCCGGTCGGCGATCGCGAGCGGAGCCAGCCGATGAGTGATCATGATCACGGTGCGGCCGCGCGTCGTCGTCTTGAGCTGACGCAACAGTTCCTCCTCTGTCGCCGGATCGAGCGCGCTTGTCGCCTCGTCCAGGATCAGGATCCGGGGGTTGCGGATCAGCGCGCGTGCAATGCTGATCAGCTGGCGTTGGCCGGCGGACAGCCCGCCGCCCCGTTCGGCCAGCACGGTGTTGTAGCCCTGCGGCAGGCGTTGAATGAAACCATGCGCGCCGACGAACTTCGCCACCGCGACCACCCGTCCCGGATCCTTGTCGGCCACGCCCATCGCGATGTTCTCGCGCACCGTGCCGGCGAAAAGTTGCACGTCCTGCGGCACGGTACCGATCTGGGCGCGCAGTTGCGACGGCGGCACATGGGCGATGTCGGTGCCATCGACCAGGATCCGGCCGGCAGTCGGCCGGAACAGTCCCTGTATCAGGTTGGCGATCGTGGTCTTGCCCGAGCCCGATGGCCCGACGATGCCCAGTACCTCGCCGGCCTCGATCGTCAGGTCGGCCCCGTCGAGCACGGCAGGTGCGCGATCCTCGATACGATATGACACCCGCTCGAGACGGATGTCGCCGGCCAGCGGCGGCATCGGCGCGAGCGTGCCCGGTTGCGTCTCGACCGGCTCGCGCATCAATTCGTCGATGCGCTTGAAGGCGGAACCGACAGCCTGCAACTGATGCCAGGCGCCGGCCAGCTGGCGCATCGGCTGCAGCGCGCGGATCGCCAGCATGTTGGCTGCGATCAGCCCGCCGATCGTCAGGTGATTGGCCTCGATCTCGTGTGTGCCGACCACGATCAGCACCAGCGACGCCACGAGCTGCAGAGAACCCGAAGCACTGGCGGCGATGTTCGCGAGATGGTTGACCTTGAAGCCCGCAAGCGCGGCCTGCTCCGCTCGCGCCTGCCAGCGTTTCTCGACCTCGGCCTCGAGCCCCAGCGCCTTGATGGTGCCGGCATTGGCCACGGTCTCGGTCAGCGTCGAGGACTTGGCTGCCAGGGCCTGAAAGGTCTCGTCGGACAGTCGCCGCTGCGCGCGATGGCCGGCCAGGGACACGCCGACCAACACCGGCACGGTCAGCAGCGTGACCACGCCCAGAGTGACGCTGACCATGAAGGTCGCGGCGAGGAAGAGCGCGACGAAGCAGAGATCGATCGCCAATACCGGCATGTGACCGGTAAGGAAGCCGCGCAAAACGTCGAGCTGACGCAAGCGTTCGGCGATCATGCCCGACGGCGTACGCTCGAAATGGCGATACGGAAGCTGCACCAGATGATGCACCACCTCGCCGCTCATCACCATATCGAGCCGCGCGCCCGTGCGGGCGGCGAGCCAGCCACGTGCGACACGCAGCGCAAAGTCGAGCGCGTAGGTCAGCATCATGCCGCCAGCCAGCGCCAGCATCAGTGAGGTGACGCCCTGCGGCGTCCCCTGCCCGATCACGCGATTGATCGCCAGCATCATGAAGAGCGGCGTCGCAAGCGCGAGGAGATTGATAAACAACGACGCCGCCGCCAGGCGCAGAACGACCGGCCGCACCCGGATCCAGAACGGCGAATACCAGTCGGCAGTGGGCGCTTCCTGGGGCGGCGCGCGCAGCACCAGCGCGCGTTCGCCGAGCGCCCTGACCTCGGCATCGTCGAGACGCGCCGTGCGGCCGGTGATGACGTCGAGCACCGACCAGTGCCCGCCGTCGCGCGACAGCACGACGCGCGCCGGCCCGTCGAGGGCGCTGACCGCAAAGGGAGTCGGCAGGTCCGCCAGGCTCGCCGCGCGCAGGTTGAGAATGCTGGCCTGCAGGCCGAGCCTCTGGCCGACCGCCATGAAGCCCTGCTCGTCGAGAATGCCATCGGGCATACCTGCGAGACGGCGAATATCGGCCTCACCCACGGGGCGACCAATCTGCTGGGCGACGTAAAGCAGCGCCCGCATGAGCGAGTCGACAGGGCGCGCGTAGCCAGTTTGCTCGCCGCCGATACCACCGTTTTCGAGAGGGGCCGGGGCCATCGCGTGTCTGTTGGACGGCCAGTGCGCCGCCGCCCAACAGACTACCTGAATTTCCCCTTAATTCAAATGCTTAGGGCAATTTCTTAAGATTAGCGTGCGTGGAATGCCCGCTTCAGTTCGGGCACCAGGTCGAGACGCTCCCAGGAGAAACCGCCATCTCGATCGGGCTTACGGCCGAAATGGCCGTAGGCGGCGGTGCGCTGGTAGATCGGCTTGTTGAGCTGCAGACCGCGACGGATGTTGGTCGGGCGCAGCGGGAACACATCGGCGAGGACTCGCTCGAGCTTGCGCTCATCGACCTTACCGGTGCCCTCGGTATTGACGTACAGAGACATCGGATCGGCAACGCCGATCGCGTAGGCGACCTGGATCAGGCAACGGTCGGCGAGGCCCGCGGCCACAACGTTCTTGGCAAGATATCGCGCGGCGTAGGCAGCCGAGCGGTCGACCTTGGTCGGATCCTTACCCGAGAAAGCGCCGCCGCCATGCGGGGCGTAGCCGCCGTAGGTGTCGACGATGATCTTGCGGCCGGTCAGGCCACAGTCGCCGTCGGGGCCGCCAACGACGAAGTTT